>NZ_JBHXSC010000049.1:0-57541 GCF_042716505.1 Streptomyces sp. NPDC058674 | reverse complement strand
CCGGCGGGGGGGGGCCCCGGCCCCGCCCCGGGGGGCGGGCCCCGCCCGGCGCGGGGGGGCGCCCGGCCCGGGGCCGGGGGGCGGGGGCCGCCCGGGGCCCCCCGCCCGCCGCCAGGGCGTCGTATCCGTCACAGGACCGCCGGCCCGTCGTGGGCCGGGGACCGCGGGCCCCGGACCGCGTCCGGCGGGGACGGCAGCGCCCACCAGGCCGCCAGCCCGATGATCACCCCGGTCAGGACCGTCGACGGCCCGCCGATGTCCGCGTAGAGGAAGTCGGTGAGCTGCCACACGAGCAGGCCGACCGCGATCAGTCCGCAGTCCCGCACCGCCCCGCCGCCGGCGAGCCGCCGCAGTCCCGCGACCAGCAGCACCGCCCAGCCGCCGGCCAGCGCGGCCAGTCCCGTCAGTCCCTGTTCGCTGAGGATCAGGAGGTACATGTTGTGCGGGGAGAGCAGCGGCTGGCGGATGTACGCCTGCCCCGCGCCCGCGGTGTCGCTGCCGGAGGACAGTCCGAGCGAGGCGTGCCCGTCCCGGTGGGCGGGGAAGCCCTTGAGGCCCACCCCGGCCGCCGGTCGCTCGCGCCACATCGACTCGGCGGCGGCCCACATCGTGTAGCGGTCGGTCACCGACTGGTCGGGGGCGCTGGACACCTGCGTGATGGAGGTCAGCCGCTCCGCGACCATCTCGGAGCCGACTCCGAAGCCGCCCACCAGCACCACGCCGGCCGCGGCCAGCGCGAGGAGCACCTTCAGCGCCCGCCGGATTCCGGCCAGCGCCATCACCAGCACCGCCGCGGCGAAGGTGGCGATCCACGCGCCGCGGCTGAAGGACAGCACCAGCGGGACCACCAGCACGAGGGCCGCGCCCCCGGCCGCCCGCCGGGCCCCGCGCGGCACTCCGGGCGCCAGCGCGACGGCGGTCGCCACGACCAGCCCGTACGCCACCACGGTGGCCATGCCCATGACGTCGCCGGGGCCGAAGGTGCCCACGGCCCGGATGTCCTCGCCCTGGTACGAGGCGCCGGTGCGCGTCGCGAACTGCACGACCCCTACGGCGCCCTGCACCAGCGCCAGCGCCACGAAGCACCCGGCGGCGATCCGGAACTCCCCGGCGCCGCGCACCAGCAGCACCACGGCCGCCGGGACCAGCACGAAGACCTGGAGGTAGCGCACGAAGCCCGGCAGGGCCGCGTACGGGTCGCCCGCGGTCACCGTCGCCACCGCGAGCCCCACGGCGGGCGCCCCGAGGACCAGCACGCCCAGCGGGGTCAGCCCGCGCACCCGGCCGCGCAGCGCCTGCACCGCGCAGACGAGCACCAGCAGCAGCGAGGCGGCGTCGGCCGGGCCGACCTTCCCCGAGGCGGTCGCGTCGCCCGCCGGGAGCGGGGCCAGCAGGAACAGCACGGTCGCGGCGAGCGGCAGCAGCGGCCAGTGCCGGCGCAGCAGGCCCGGCAGGTCCCCGGCGCCCGGCCGTACGCCGTACGGCGGAGCCGCGAGGCTCATCAACTGCCCCCCAGCCGGAAGCGGAAGAAGGAGGCGGCGGTGCGGGCGAGGATCCACAGGTCCTGCCACAGCGACCAGGTGTCGATGTAGTGGTTGTCGAAGCGGGCCCGGTCCTCGATGGAGGTGTCCCCGCGCAGCCCGTTGATCTGCGCGAGGCCGGTGATGCCCACGGGCATCCGGTGGCGGGCCTCGTAGCCGGGGTGCACGGTGGAGAACTTGGCGACGAAGAAGGGCCGTTCGGGGCGCGGCCCGACCAGGCTCATGTCACCCCGTACGACGTTCCACAGCTGCGGCAGCTCGTCCAGCGAGGACTTGCGCAGGAAGGAGCCGACCGGGCTCATCCGGCGGTCGCCCGCGACCGTCCAGCGGGTGGCCGACTCGTGCTCGTCGGCGCGCAGCGTGCGGAACTTCAGCAGGGTGAAGGGCCGTCCGTACAGGCCGACCCGCTCCTGCCGGAAGATCACCCCCGGTCCGTCGCAGGTCCGCACGGCCAGTGCGCACAGCGCCATCACCGGCGCGGCGGCCACGAGGGCGGCCAGCGCGAGCACCGCGTCGATGCCGCGCTTGGCCCAGCGCTCCAGGGGCCGCGCGGGGCGCGGCAGCAGCGGCTGGACGGCGTACCCCCACAGCTGGTCGGCGGGTTGCGCCACCCGCATGCCGGTGACCTTGGCCGTTCCCGCGGGGTCCGCGAGCCACAGCCGGCAGCCGTGGTCGTGGAAGAGGCGGACCAGTGCGGCGGTGCGCTCGTCGGCCTCCGGCGGACGGGTGAACACCGCGTGCCGCACCGAGTTCTGGATGACCGCGCGGCGGACGTCCTCATGGGTGGTGAGGACCGGCAGGGCGCCCGCGTCCGCGCCGTCCCCGGGGGCGGGGGCGGCCAGGCCGACCGGGCGCAGCCCGTACTCGGGACGGCCGTGCAGGGCCGCCGCGACCGCTCCCGCCCCGGCCCCGGGGCCGACGACGAGCGCGGAGGCGGGCCTGCGGACGGCGGCGCGGCGCCGGAGCTGGTTGGCGAGCCCCCGGCCCGCGCAGGCCAGTACGGCCTGGAGGCAGACTGCGGTCAGCAGTGCGCCCCAGCCCAGCGCCCGGCCCGGGTGCAGGGCGGCCACCGCGGCGGCGGTCCCGCTCCACAGGACGGCGGACCGGCCGACGAGCGCGGGCAGTTCGAGGAGGGCGGAGGGCGCCAGGCGAGGCCGGTACAGGCCGGCCTGCGCGTGCAGCGCGGCCAGCAGTACCGCGAGGGTCACGGCCGCGGCGCCGGGCAGAGCGGCCGTCCCCGGCGGGGCGACCGCCGGCAGGGCCGCCGCGGTGAGTACGGCGGCCAGCGCGTCGGCGGTGAGCAGCGGGAGCACCCCGTCCCGGCGGCGGACCCGCTGCGGCCGGACGGCGGCCCGGGCCCGGTCGGCCCTGGGTCCGCGCGGGGGGTGGATCGCGGCCCGGGAACGGCGGACGGCGGTGGCTGCGGCGGCTGTTCCGCCGTGCCCCGTGCCGCCCTGCCCGGTGTGCCGGGCGGGTGCGCTGTCCATCGTCATCGGCTGATGCGCTCCTGGTTCGAGGGCCGGGGCCTGCCCAGCAGTTCGTGGTACAGACCGGTGACCGCGTCCGTGGTCCGCCGCACGTCGAAGTCGGTCCGGGCGTGCTGCCGGGCCTGTTCGCCGAGTTCGGCGAGGAGCCGCGGTTCGGCGAGGAGCCGTCCCAGGGCCTTGGCCAGCGCCGTCGGGTCCTCCGGCGGCACCAGGCACAGCCGTCCCTGGCCGGGCGGCAGGCTCTCCCTGGCACCACTGACGTCGGAGACCAGGACCGGGCGGGCGCATGCCATGGCTTCGAGCGGGGCGAGCGCCATGCCCTCCCACCGCGACGGCAGTACAACGAGATCGGCGGCCCGAAGCCACGGTCGGATGTCGGCGGCGGCGCCCGCGAAGTGGACCCCGGGGGGCGCGGTGCGGCGCAGCCGTTCGGCGTCGGGGCCGTCGCCGACGAGGGCGAGCCGGGCCCCGGGGACGGTGGCGAGCACGTCCGGCCAGGCCCGCAGCAGGACGTCCTGGCCCTTCTGGGGGCAGATGCGGCCCACGCAGACGGCGAGCGGCCCGTTGCCCCGGAGGGCGGCGGGCAGCGGCAGTCCGGCGCGCGCGGCGGCCCGGTCCAGGTCGCGGTCGGGTCCGCCGGGGCCGAAGTGGTCCAGGTCCACGCCGTTGCGGACCACCGCCCAGCGGGCGGTGATCCCCCCGGCCTCGCCCGCGCGGCGCTCCGCCTCGCTGACGCAGAGCACCCGGTCGGCCCAGCGCGCCCCGTACCGCTCCCAGCGCAGGGCGAGCGCGCCGGTGGCCCCGCCGACGGCGTCGAAGGACCAGGCGTGGGGCTGGAAGACGGTGGGTGGGGTCCCGCGCGCCGCGAGCCGCCCGGCCAGCCCGGCCTTGGCGCTGTGCGCGTGGAGCAGGTCCGGGCGGACGCGGCGGAGCAGTCGGCGCGCGTCGATCACCTCGGCGGGGAGCCCGGGGCCCGGAGCCCGCCCGGCGCGCCAGGCGTGCACCTCGGCCCCGGCTTCGCGGGCGGCGTCGGAGAGGAGTCCGCCGCCGGGGCATCCGACGACCGGGCGCAGGCCCGCGGCCCGCTGTGCGCGGACGAGGTCGACGACGACCCGGGCGACCCCGCCGTCGACGGGCTGGACGAGGTGGAGGACGGTCGTGGGCGGTGCTGCCGATGACTGTGTGGGCACGTGGAGTGGTCCCCTGGGTTCAGCGGCGCGCGTCTGTCTTGACGAAGAGCACGCCGAGGAAATGACCCTGACTTACGCCCGTGAACCTGAAGCTCGGAGTGCGGGCGCCACCGGACGGGGCGGGACCGAGGTCGAACCCGTCCGCGCCATTTCCGGGATTGTTCAGGTGTTCGGGATGTCGCACGAACGATCGATGCCCGAATTCCGTGACCGCAGAATTCATCACATCATCGAAAGGATTGCCTGCACCACCGAGGCCGACCCGTTCGCCGCCGACCCCCGAGCGGGAGGCCCTGACCGGCCCGCCCTGCTGTACGGCCTGGTGGCGCCGGGTGGGCGGGATCGGATCGGGGCAGCACCTAGGGAGCGGGGCCCGCGGTCGCGGGAACATATCCGGAAAGGGCGAGGCAGGACAGCAGGCCGAGCGCGCCGAGGATTCGGCGGGAGGAACCCATCACCCTGTCTCCATTTTCGATCAAGGGGGCAAAACAGGAGTGAACTTTGTCAGAAATCGGGCTGGAAATCACGCCGGACTCGCCCATACGGCCTTTTGGGCGATAACACGCACCCTCATACCGGGCGGGTCGTTATGGCGTGCAGCGCCGTTCGGGCAAAGGGAAAAGCCGCGGCGGCGGCCGCGGACCCGGCACCGCGCGTGTGGACGCCTGAACGTCAACGCGACGCCCGAAACGTCGCATCCGGGTGAAGCCACGCAACCCGAGCCGGGTCCGGGCCGTTGATCCCAGTGCTCCGGTACCGGGCAATCCTGCAAAAAAGGGACGACAATGATCAAGAAGATGATGGCCACGGCAGCGGTTGCGGCCTCGGTCGTGGGCATGGGTGCCGCCATGGCGCCGCAGGCGATGGCCATCGGGAACGACAACGGCGTCAACACCGCCAACGGCAACAACGCCGCGCAGATCTACGGCAACCAGGCCACCTACGGCAACATGAGCCCGCAGATGGCGCTCATCCAGGGCTCCTTCAACAAGCCCTGCATCGCCCTCCCCGCGAAGGCCAACGTGCAGTCCGTGCTGGCCCTGGTCAATGTCGGCGTCCAGGACATCCCCGTCCTGTCCAGCCCGCAGAACCAGCAGTGCACCGAGAACTCCACCCAGGCCAAGGGCGACGAGGCCCTCTCGCACATCCTCAGCAACATCCCGGTCCTCTCGGGCAACGTCTCCTCGGGCAGCTGACCCGGACCCACGCCAGCGAGGCCGCCGCACCCCCGGGTCGCGGCGGCCTCGCCGCATGTGGGCCCTCCCGCTTTCCCCGCACCCGGCGATGACCTCTCCGGGCACCCCGAATTCCGCCCCGGGCAGCGGGTGAGTTATCGATCCGCCGCCGAGAACACGCGGTTTCTTTTTCCTGTCCCACTCGTTGTTATTTCTGCAGTGGATACGCCCCTGCGGGAAAGGATCAAAATCAAATGACGTACAAGAAGGCAGTGGTTCTGGCCGCCGGCGTTCTGATGGCCGCGGGTGCCGCCTCCCCCGCCATGGCCGATGCCGATGCCGCGGGCCAGGCCGTGGGTTCCCCCGGCGTCCTGTCCGGCAACCTGCTCCAGGTCCCGGTGCACGTCCCGGTCAACCTCTGCGGCAACACCGTCAACGTGATCGGCCTGCTGAACCCCGCGTTCGGCAACACCTGCGTCAACGCCTGACGAAGCGCTTCCGCCCGCGAGGGCGAACCTCCTCGAGATGGCCCCGGAGTGCACGGCGGTGCACTCCGGGGCCACCTTCGATTCAGCACCGGCAGCAGCGCCGGTAGACAGGGAAGGACCCATGCGACAGGTACTGAGCCGACAGGTACTGGGCAAGGGGATGCTCACGGCGGCAGCCGCTTCGAGCCTGCTGTCGATCGCGACCGGCGCGGCCAGCGCACACCCCGGAGCGAGCGCCGAGGTCTCGCGGTCGCCGGGCGTGCTGTCCGGCAACAGCGTCTCGGTACCGATCACCTTCGCCCCCAACGTGTGCGGCAACAGCGTGGACGGGGGTGCGGCGCTCAACCCCTCGATGGGGAACACCTGCGCCACCGCCACCGGACCGGGCGCCCACCAGGACCACGACTACCGGCGCCATCTGAGTCCGGAGAACGCCGAGGCCTTCGAACGCCACCTCGACGAGCGCCGGGCACGGCACGCGATGCCGGAGCAGCGCCACGAGGTGGCCCGGGACGAGGCCCCGCGCCAGGGACCGCGCCATGCGGCCCCGCGCCACGCGGCCCCCCGCCACGAGGAGCCGCGTCACCAGGAGTCGCCGCACCAGGGCGGCTACGGCGCGGAGCAGGCGGAGGAGGAGTGCGACGACCACCCCCGGTCCGTACCGCCCCCGGCGCCCGCGCCGGAGCCCGTCCCGGACGAGGCAGCGCCCCAGCCGCTCCCGGCTCCCGCGCCCGACGCGCAGGAGGACGCGCCCCGCCCGCCCCACGGGAGCCAGCCCGTGGACCGCCCGGCGCCGGCCCCGGCGCCCGAGGCCGTGCGGCCGCCGGCGGACCAGCCCCCGGCCGCCCCGGCCGGCGACGCCCCGGTCCACCTGACCCCGGCTCCCGCGCCGGCCACGGCGCCCGCCTCCTCCCCCGCTCCGGTGCCGGCCCCCGTGCAGACCCCCGCGCCGGCACGGGCCACGGGGATGGAGCTGGCGGAGACCGGCGCCGGGCAGCCGGCCGCCGCGGCGGCCCTCGCGTCGGCGCTGATCCTGGGCGGCGCAATTCTCTACCGGCGGTCCCGCACCGCCTGACCGCGATACCGGTCATCAGAAGAAATATCGGCCGGAGAATCCCACGTCGGATTCTCCGGCCGCTGCCATGTCCCGGCGCGACCGCGTTTCCACAGCCACGCGACATCGTTACCCAGGGCGATAGCGGCGCGCCGGTCGCCGCTGGAAAAGGATTTCGACAATGAAGCTCACGAAGGTCGCCGCCGTCCTCGTCGGTTCCGTCGCCGCCCTCGGCGCCTCCGCTCCCGCCTTCGCGGCCGAGGCGCCGGCCTCCCTGCCGCCCATGAGCCTCACCGGCGGGGTGACCGAGACCCTGAACGCCGTGGGTCCGGTGTCCGAGTCCCTCCCCCAGACCGTGGGCGCCGGACTGGCCGAGCAGGGCGACCACGTGAACAAGGTCGTGGGCACGGTCCAGAAGGTCAACAAGGTCCGCAACGACGTCCCCGGCGAGGTCCTCGGCCTGGCGAACGGCGCCGCCAAGTCCAACCCGATGCTCGGTGGCGTGACCCTCAACGGAGGCAACAGCTGAGCCGCCCCGGCTGAACGCACGCCGACATGACCGTGGGCGCCACCGGCAAGGCCGGGGCGCCCACAGTCGGTTGTTCCGCTGACGTCAGTCGTTGACGCAGACGTTGCCGAACGCGGGGTTCAGCAGGCCGATCACGTTCACGGAGTTGCCGCAGATGTTGACCGGGATGTGGACCGGGACCTGAGCCAGGTTGCCGGAGGCAACACCGGGGGAACCCACGGCCGCGCCCTCGGCCGAGGAGTCGGCGGAGGCGGCACCGGCGGCACCGGCCACGGCGAGACCAGCGGTGGCCATGACCAGGGCGGCCTTCTTGGCAGAGTTCATGGGAAGTGCACCTTCTGTTCGATGTTCTGCCCCGATGCCGGGGCTCACACCGAGCGAAACGCTCCAGCCTTCCCGGACGACACGGTTCGACACACGATCAGACCTGTTCAGCCCAACAGTCGTAAGCATGTGCGCATGTCCGGCCGCTCTTCCCGCCCTACGGAACGTCGGGGATGTCCGGCAGCGCCGGCACCAGGTCCGTCGGCAGCGCGGGCACCCCGCCGGCCGGCGGGGCCGCGGGCAGCTCCACCTGCGGCAGCGTGACGCCGGGGAGCGAGAGCTCCGGCAGACCCGGGACGGCCGGGAGGGCCGGGAGCTTCGGCAGCTCGATCGGCGGCAGCGTCACTCCGGCCGGCAGCAGGGCCCCCACCGACTTCAGGAGGTCCTGGAGGGTCTTGGTGAGGCCGGCGAGGAGGTCGTCGATCGGACCGGCCGCGGCACGGTCCTCGATCGTCTCGATCTTCTGCTGGACGGCCGCCACACGCTCGGTGAGCTCGGCGGTGGAGCCGTCCGCGGCGCCCGCGGGGGCGGCCGCGCCGGACAGTATGGCCACAGCGAGGGCCGAGGGGACGAGGAGGCGGACGCGGGACGGCTTCTTGCGGTGCATACGGGATTCCTTCGGGTGGTGGAACAGAAGCGGACCCGGACGATCCGCTCCCTCGCCCACCGTGCGAACACCTCGTACGGAGTGCAACAGGAGCGCCGCCCGCCATCGGCCGCACGGGGGCTTCGCGCAGGCGTCCGGAGGCGTCCGGCCCGCCCGGGGAAGAGTTCGAGGCGCGCAGGCCGTTTGAGTGAAGCAACGGAACCAACCCCCCGACAGGGCAGTTGACCAGGGCGCTCCATTTGCGGGCACTCGTGCGACCGAAGGATCAAGATGTTCAAGAAGTTCATGACCGCCGCCGCGGTCTCCGCCGTTGCCATCGGCGCGGGCGCTGCTGCTGCGGCCCCGGCCATGGCCATCGGCAACGACAACGGGGTCAACACCGTCAACGGCAACGGCTCCCAGCAGATCTACGGCAACCAGAAGACCGCCGGCGACATGAGCCCGCAGCTCAGCCTGGTCCAGGGCACGCTGAACAAGCCCTGCATCGGCCTGCCGGCCAAGGTCAACGTCCAGTCGCTGATCGCCCTGGTCAACGTCGGCGTCCAGGACATCAACGTCCTGTCCAACCCGCAGAACCAGCAGTGCACCGAGAACTCCACCCAGGCCAAGGGCGACGAGCCGCTCTCGCACATCCTCAGCAACATCCCGGTCCTGTCGGGCAACGGCTCCATCGGCAGCTGATGTTCGCCGCGCCCGCCGAGTGAGGTGGCGAGGGCCCCGGCAGCGTCCAGCTGCCGGGGCCCTCGCGTGCGTCCGTCCGCCCCGGTCAGGAGGTCCAGAAGTCCCACCACCGGGTGAGGACCAGCATGCCGATCACGCCGATGTGCAGCGCGGGCGGGGCCCAGCCGAACTCGGCGAAGAACTCCCGCAGCGGGGCCGGGGCCGGGAGCGCCCCCGTCCGGACGTTGTGCGCCGTGACCGCCCAGAACATCAGCAGCGTCGCCACCCAGGCCAGGCAGCACCACAGGCAGAGCGCGTTGATCTCGTACAGCGACTGGACCATCAGCCAGGAGCAGAAGCCGACACCGAAGAGCGTGCCGGCGTTCAGTCCCAGCCAGAACCAGCCGCCGTAGCGGGCGCCGGCCAGCAGGCCCGCGCCGACGCACACGACGACGGCGTACGCCGCGAGGCCCAGCATCGGGTTGGGGAAGCCGAACGCCGCCGCCTGGTCGCTCTGCATCACGCTGCCGCAGGAGACGACGGGGTTGAGGCTGCAGGCGGGCTTGAAGTCCGGGTCCTCCAGCAGGAGGAACTTGTCGAGGGTGATCACCCAGGAGGCCAGCACCCCGGCGGCCCCCGTGAGGACCAGCAGCCAGGCCAACCCCCGCGGGACGGCTTCCGCTTCGCCCCCGGGTCGCGTGCCGGGCCGTCCCTGCCGGCGGGGGACGTCCACTGTATTCGTTGCCATGCGGCCCATAGTCCCCCGCTCCGTACCAGAGCGGCACCAATCATGCGCATCTGTACGCAAGTTGACCTGAAGGTGTGGCGGGGACCCCGGATGCTTCCCGGACGTTTTGCCGAACCCCGGACGTGATGTCAGAGCCAGGGGCTACGTTGAGCTTCCGCGAAGTAACAAGCTGCTACGGCCTGGAGACCCACCTTGAGCGATCCGTACGAGACAACCGAGGCCCACCTCGACCGACTCCTGGGCCGCGCCCTCAACTCGTTCGACGTGCCCGACAGGCTGGTCGAGCGGCTCGGCACGGCGCTCGCCCACAGCTCTTCGCTCTACACCACCCACCACAGCCCGGCAACCGGGATCTGGCGGGAGACCCACCGGCACGCCTACCTGTTGGCCGACGGCACCTCGGCCTCGCTGTGGGAGCTGGTGTACCGGCAGGAGGGTGACGGCGCCGTCCGGCACGAGGTCTTCGCGAGCAAGGCGGAGAGCTGCCTGGCCGTGGCCCGGCTGTTCGGGGAGGGCCCGGCCGAGGCGGCTCCGGACCCCGCGCGGCCGCCGGGCGACGAGGAGCGGCCCGACGACGGCGCGGCCGCGCTGAGCCGGCTGCTCACGGACTCGGCGCCGGTGGGCCGCCACCGGAACTACGCGGTGGAGGAGTCCGCCGACCACGCACGCCGGGTGCTGCGCCGCGCGGAGAACGTCGACAGCCCCGGGGCGGAGGTCGCGGCGCGGCTGCGTTCGGCGTACGCGCACCAGATCACCCAGGCGTTCGGGGCGCGCCACTGCCTCTCGGACGGGCGGGGCGCCGGCTTCAGCCTGTACGAGCACGCCTTCCTCCTGCTGGACGGGGCGGAGGTCAGCCTGTGGGAGGTCGAGCACACGGCGACGCCGGACGGCCGGCACATGTGCGAGGTGTACGAGAGCGAGGCCGCCGCGCGCGGAGCCATGAAGCTCCGCGCGCGGGTGCGCTGACTCCGGGGCGGGGCGCCGGCCGGGTCACGCCGCCGCCGTGACCTCGGCGGGGGCGCTCACGGCCGCCTCGCCGGGCTGCGCCGGGGCGGTCCGGCGCAGCCCCTTGAGGAGGATGACCAGCACGGCCGTGGTGGCCGTACCGGCGGCGATGGCGACCAGGTAGAGCAGCGGGTTGCCGATCAGCGGGATCACGAAGACGCCGCCGTGGGGCGCTCGCAGGGTGCACTCGAAGGCCATCGACAGGGCCCCGGTGACCGCCCCGCCCACCATCGAGGCGGGGATGACGCGCAGCGGATCGGCGGCGGCGAAGGGGATGGCTCCCTCGCTGATGAAGGAGGCCCCCAGGAACCAGGCCGCCTTGCCGTTCTCCCGTTCCGTCGGGGAGAAGAGCCGGGCGCGCAGGGTGGTGGCCAGTGCCATCGCGAGCGGCGGGACCATGCCCGCGGCCATCACGGCGGCCATGACCTTGAGGCTCCCCTCGTTGGGGGTGGCGAGACCGCCGATGGCGAAGGCGTACGCGACCTTGTTGAGCGGCCCGCCCAGGTCGAAGCACATCATCAGGCCCAGGACCACGCCGAGGATGATCGCGTTGGCGCCGGAGAGGCCGGACAGCCAGTCGGTGAGGGCCTGCTGGAGCGAGGCGATCGGCTTCCCGACGACCAGGAACATCAAGAACGCGGTGACGGCGGACCCGATGAGCGGCAGGACGACCACCGGCATGATCCCGCGCAGCGGTGTGGGGATCTTCAGGCGCTGGACGGCGAGGACCGTTCCGCCGGCGATGAGGCCGGCGATCAGGCCGCCGAGGAAGCCCGCGTTGATGGTGAGGGCGACGGAGCCGCCGACGAATCCGGGGACGAGGCCGGGCCGGTCGGCCATCCCGTAGGCGATGTAGCCCGCGAGGACCGGTACGAGGAAGCCGAAGGCGAGGCCGCCGGTCTGGAAGAGGAGGGCCGCCCAGCTGGCGGACTCGGTCCAGACGAAGTGGTCGGCGACGGAGGGGGCCTGGTCGACCGTGTACCCGCCGATGGCGAAGGCGAGGGCGATCAGCAGTCCGCCGGCGGCGACGAAGGGGACCATGTAGCTGACGCCGGACATGAGCCAGGTGCGCAGTTTCGCGCCGTAGCCGTCCTGCGGTTCGCCGGCCTCTTCGACGGGGGTCGGCGCGTGCGCCCCGGTCTCGCCGCGCGCGGCCTTGTCGCGGGCCTCGGCGAGGAGTTCCGCGGGCCGGTTGATGCCGGCCTTGACGCCGACGTCGACGGTGGGCTTCCCGGCGAAGCGGGCGCGGTCGCGTACGGGCACGTCGTGGGCGAGGACGACGGCGTCGGCGGCGGCGATGGCCTCGGGGGTGAGCCTGGTGAATCCGGCCGAACCCTGGGTCTCCACGGTGAGGTCGATGCCGGCCTCCCGGGCGGCCTGGGCGAGGGACTCGGCCGCCATGTAGGTGTGCGCGATACCGGTGGGGCAGGAGGTGACGGCGACCATGCGCAGCGGCCGTTCGCCGGGGGCCTCCGGCGACGCTTCCGCCGCTTCCGGCTCCTCCGCCGTCGCCGTCGCCTCCGCCGCGCCCGTCGTCTCCGCCGTGGCGGCTGCCTCGGCGGCCGGAGCGGGAACGGGGTCGGCGGGAACGGGGTCGGCGGCGGGAACGGGGTCGGCGGCGGGCGCGGGGGCCGGGACCGGTTCGCCGCCGGCGACCAGGGCCGCGGCCTGCTCCGGGGTGGCGGCGTCACGGAGGGCCGCGACGAACTCGGGCCCCATCAGACGGCGGGCCAGGGAGGACAGGATCGACAGGTGGGCGTCGTCCGCGCCGGCCGGGGCCGCTATGAGGAAGATCAGGTCGGCGGGTCCGTCCGGGGCTCCGAAGTCCACGCCGGCCGGGGCGCGGCCGAAGGCCAGGGTCGGGACCGTGACGTGCGCGGACCGGCAGTGCGGGATGCCTATCCCGCCCTCCAGGCCGGTGGGCATCTGGGCCTCGCGGGCGGCCACGTCGGCCAGGAAGCCGTCCAGGTCGGTGACCCGGCCCAGGGCTGCCATCCGGCGGGCCAGAGCGCGCGCGGCCTCCTCCTTCGAGTCGGCGGCCAGGTCGAGGTCGACCAGTTCGGGGGTGATCATCTCGCTCATCGCGGGCTCCTTTGCGCGCGTCAGACCGCGGCGGGTTCGGACAGGGGGAGGTCCAGGGGCAGGTCCTGGGTGATGTGGACCGCCTCGGGGCGCAGGTCGGAGGGGGTCGGCATGGCGCTGCCGGGGAGTTGGACCGCGGCGGCGCCGTGCGCCAGGGCGGAGGCGAGGGCGGCGGGGCCGGTGCCTCCCGCGATCAGGAACCCGGCGAGGGAGGCGTCCCCCGCCCCGACGTTGCTGCGGACCGCCTCGACGGGGGCCGTGCCGTAGAAGGTGCCCTCCGCGGTGACCAGCAGCTGTCCGTCGCCGCCGAGGGAGGCGAGGACGGCGCCCGCGCCCAGCGAGCGCAGTTCCTCGGCCGCCTTGACCACGTCGCCCAGGGTGTCCAGGGGGCGCCCGACCGCCTCGGCGAGCTCGACGGCGTTCGGCTTGACCACGTCGGGGCCGGCCGGGAGGGCCGCGAGCAGTGCCGGGCCGGAGGTGTCGAGTGCGATGCGGGCGCCGGCCTCGTGGGCGCGGGCGACGATCTCGGCGTACCAGCGGGGGGAGAGTCCGCGCGGGAGGCTGCCGCAGCAGGCGATCCAGGCGGCGTCGGCGGAGCAGGTGCGGACGGTGTCCAGGAGGAGGTCGGACTCCTCCCGGGACAGCTCGGGGCCGGGGGCGTTCACCTTGGTGAGGGTGCCGTCCGGTTCGGCCACGGAGATGTTGGAGCGGGTCTGGCCGGCGATCGAGACGGCGGTGACGTCGACGCGGTGGGCCCCGAGGAGTTCGGCGAGCAGGGCGCCGGGGGCGCCGCCGAGCGGGAGGACCGCCGTCGTGCGGACGCCCGCGGCCGCCACCGCGCGCGAGACGTTGACGCCCTTGCCGCCGGGGTCGACCCGGTCGCCGGTGGCGCGCAGCACCTCGCCGCGGTCCAGGGAGGGGACCTCGTAGGTCCGGTCGAGGGCCGGGTTGGGGGTGACGGTGAGGATCATACGAGCACAACTTCCGTACCGGCGGCCTCGATCGCCGCTTGCTGGGCGGGGGCGAGCCCCGTGTCCGTGATGAGGAGGTCGACGTCCGCGAAGGAGCCGAAGCGCGCGAAGTGCTCCTGGCCGGCCTTCGCGGAGTCGGCGAGGAGGACGACGCGGCGGGCGGCGGCGATCGCGGCCCGCTTGACGGCCGCCTCGGCCAGGTCGGGTGTGGTCAGGCCGCCCTCCGCGCTGAAGCCGTTCGTCGCGAGGTAGAGGACGTCGGCGCGGATCTCGGCGTACGCGCGCAGTGCCCACGCGTCGACGGCGGCACGGGTGCGGTGGCGGACGCGGCCTCCGACGAGGTGCAGGTCGATGGCGGGGTGGTCGGCGAGCCGGGCCGCCACGGGCAGGGCGTGGGTGACGACGGTGAGTGCGGAGTCGACGGGGATGCCGGCGGCGAAGCGGGCCAGCGTGCTCCCCGCGTCCAGGACGACGCTGCCGCCGTCGGGCAGCTCGGCGAGTGCGGCGGCCGCGATGCGGTCCTTCTCGTCGGCGGCGGTGGACTCGCGCTCGGTGAGGTCCGGCTCGAAGTCGAGGCGGCCGGCCGGTATGGCCCCGCCGTGCACCCGGCGGACCAGTCCCGCCCGGTCGAGGGCGGTCAGGTCCCGGCGGACGGTCTCGGCCGTGACCTGGAAGCGGTCGGCGAGGGAGAGGACGTCCACCCGCCCCTCCTCGCGGGCGAGGCGGAGGATCTCCTGCTGGCGCTCCGGTGCGTACATGTGGTTTTACGTCCGTTCCATGCCCGACTCTGTGGCTTCACTCCTCAGGGTACGCCCGATTGGCGACGAGAACAAAGAAAAACGGGCATGCCCGCCAACAAAGGCGGACATGCCCGGGGAGTCGGGCCGAAGGGCCTCAGACCGCGGGGACCTTCTCCGGCCGCGGCTCCGCGTCCGGGGCCGCGTCCGGCGCCGGGTGCTCGGCGCCGCCCTCTCGGGCCTCGGCCGCAATCGCCCGGCGCGGCAGCATGAACATCACCGCGAAGATCACGACGAGTACCGCCACGACCCACCACAGGGCGCCGCGGAAGGCCTCCACGTACGGCGCGCCGAAGGCCATGTCGTCGTCGATGAGACCGAAGAAGACCACGGAGGTCAGGCCGAGGCCCAGCGCGTTGCCCATCTGGCCGGTGGTGTTGATCAGGCCGGAGGCCGAACCGGCGTGCTCGCGCGGCACCTCGGACAGCACGGTGTCGGTGAGCGGCGCCACGATCAGGCCCATCCCGATGCCCATGACGACCAGGGGCGCCGCCATCTGCCAGGAGGTGATCGCCATGCCGTAGTGCTGGGACTCCCAGATGTAGAGGAGCAGGCCCGCGGCCATCGACAGGGCGCCGGCCTGGAGCACCTTCCGGCCGAAGCGCGGGACGAGCTTCTGCACCGAGATGCCCGCGGCGGCCGAGACGGCGATGGAGAACGGAATGCCGGTGGTGCCGGCGCGCAGGGCGCTCCAGCCGAGGCCCATCTGCATGTACAGCGTCCAGACCAGGAAGAAGATGCCGGTCGCGATGCCGAAGGTCAGCTGGACGGCGATGCCTCCGGCGAAGCTCTTGACCTTGAAGAGGGAGAGCTCGACGAGCGGCGAGCCGTCCTTCTTGATCTTGTACTTCTCGTAGGCGATGAAGCCCGCGAAGACGAACGGCGCCAGGCCCATGCAGACGAAGCCCCACAGCGGCCAGTCGTTCTCCCGGCCCTGGGTGAGCGGGAAGATCAGCATGACGAGCGCGAGCGTGGCCAGGACCACGCCGACCAGGTCGAGGCGCAGGGCCCGGGGGGCCTTGGACTCCGTGATGAACTTGCGGCCCAGGATCACGCCGGCGATGCCGACGGGCAGGTTGATCAGGAAGATCGGGCGCCACTCCAGGCCGAAGAGGTTCCACTCGGTCAGCAGCGCGCCGAGCATCGGGCCCGAGACGGCGCCGAGGCCCACGATGGCACCGAACATGCCGAAGACCTTGCCGCGCTCGTGCGGCGGGAACGTGACGTGGATGATCGCCAGGACCTGCGGGACCATCATGGCCGCCATCGCGCCCTGGAGCAGACGGGCACAGACCAGCATCGCCGGGTCGGCGGCGATGCCGCAGAGCAGCGAGGCGACGGTGAAGCCGGCGATGCCGACGAGGAAGAGGCGCTTGCGGCCGTAGATGTCACCGAGGCGGCCGCCGGTGATCAGGCCCGCGGCGAAGGCCAGGGCGTAGCCGGCAGTGATCCACTGGATCGCGCTCGTGGAAGCGCCGAGGTCCTGGCGCATGCTGGGTATCGCGATGTTGACGATCGTGACGTCGACCAGGTCCATGAAGGCCGCGGTCATCACGATGGCGAGCGCCAGCCAGCGGCGGCCGTCGGCGGCCGGGCCCGCGGCCTCCGCGGCGGGGTCGTGGGGGGCGGCGCCCGGCGCCGCACCCGGGTCCGGTACCGGACCCGGTGCCGGTACCGCGGCCGTGGTCCGCTCTTCTCGTACGGGCCCGTTCTCTCTTTCGGGCGATGTCTGGGACGTCTCGGTGCTCATGGAGAGAAACCTAGACGGCATGTAGGTCAGTCCGTGTCCTATTTCCCTGGCAGCCTGGATGCCATGACCGACACCCCGGCACGGCTGCTGTCCCTGCTGTCCCTCCTCCAGACCCCGCGCGAATGGCCGGGGAGCGAGCTGGCGGACCGGCTCCGGGTGAGCCCCCGGACGATCCGCCGCGACATCGAGCGGCTGCGCGACCTCGGGTATCCGGTCGAGGCCACGCTCGGCGCGGAGGGGGGCTACCGGCTGGTGGCGGGGGCGGCGATGCCGCCGCTGCTCCTCGACGACGAGGAGGCGGTGGCGATCGCGGTGGGGCTGCGGGCGGGCGCCGGACATGCGATCGAGGGGGTCGAGGAGGCTTCCGTACGGGCGCTGGCCAAGCTGGAACAGGTGCTGCCCTCGCGGCTGCGGCGCCGGGTGAGCGCGCTGCAGTCGGCCACCACCGCGGTCACCCGGGGGGACGGCGCGAGCGTGGACCCCCGGACGCTGACCACGATGGCGTCGGCGGTGGCGGGGCCGGAGCGGCTGCGGTTCGCCTACCGGGCGGGTGACGGGGCGCGGTCGCGGCGGTTGGTGGAGCCCTACCGGCTGGTGAGCACGGGGAGCCGGTGGTACCTGATCGCCTACGACCTGGATCGGGAGGACTGGCGGACCTTCCGGGTGGACCGGGTGGCGGAGCCGTTCGCGACGGGGGCGCGGTTCGCTCCGCGGGAGCTGCCGATGGAGGCGCAGGAGTTCGTACGGCGGGGGCTGCGGGGCGGGGAGACGTACCCGGTGGACGTGACCTTCGCGGCGGCGGCCGAGGCCCTGCCGCAGTGGCTGCGGGAAGCGGCCGTCCCGGGGGCCGGCGGCGGTACCCGGGTCCGCTTCGAGAGCGGGGACGCGCCCGAGTGGCTGGCGGCCCGGCTGGCCCTGGCGGGGACGCCGTTCACGGTGGGCGCCCCGGAGTCCCTGGCGGAGGCGGCCCGGGCGCTGGGCGCGCGGCTGGCGGGGGCGGGGGGCCGCGCGTAGCGGCCCGGGGCCCCGGCCGGCGGGCCGCCGGGCGGGGGTCCCGGGCCGAGGCGGGGCCGGACAAGTGGGGGCCCCGACACCTGGGGGGGATAGGTGCCGGGGCGGGAGCTCCGGCGCCTGGGGGGGGTTAGGCGCCGGAGCTCGTTCTTGGGGGTGGATCCGCGCTGTGGCCGTCAGGCCACGGCGTCGAAGCCGGTGTCGTGCGCCATCCGCTTCAGCTCCAGGAGCGCATGCTTCTCGATCTGGCGGATCCGCTCGCGGGTCAGGCCGTGCTGCTTGCCCACTTCTGTCAGCGTACGCTCTCGACCGTCCTCAATGCCGTAACGCATCCTTATGATCGACGCGGTTCGCTGGTCGAGCTTGCCGAGCAGGTCCTCCAGCTCCTCGCTGCGCAGCAGCGACAGGACGGACTGCTCGGGCGAAATCGCCGAGGTGTCCTCCAGGAGGTCGCCGAACTGCGTGTCGCCGTCGTCGTCGACCGCCATGTTCAGGCTGACCGGGTCGCGCGCCCAGTCCAGGACGTCGCCGACCCGCTTCTCCGTCGTGTCCAGCTCGGCGGCGATCTCCGCGTGCTCCGGATCGCGGCCGTTCTCGCGGTTGAACTCGCGCTGGACGCGGCGGATGCGACCGAGCTCCTCGACGAGGTGGACGGGGAGGCGGATCGTGCGGGACTGGTCCGCGATGGAGCGGGTGATGGCCTGGCGGATCCACCACGTGGCGTACGTGGAGAACTTGAAGCCCTTGGCGTAGTCGAACTTCTCGACGGCGCGGACCAGGCCGGCGTTGCCCTCCTGGATGAGGTCGAGGAGCGGCAGGCCGCTGCGCGGGTAGCGGCGGGCGACGGCGACCACGAGGCGCAGGTTGGAGCGGATGAAGACTTCCTTGGCGCGCTCGCCCTCGGCGGCCAGCGCCTCCAGCTCCTCGCGCGGGGGCGCGGCCCCCTCGCGTTCCACGGCGCCGTCGAGGATTTGGCGGGCGAACACGCCCGCCTCGATGATCTGGGAGAGCTCCACTTCCTTGGCTGCGTCGAGCAGCGGAGTACGCGCGATCTCGTCCAGGTACATGCCGACCAGGTCGCGGTCTGCGATCTCCCCGCCCGCACCACGGCTGCTCGTGGACTGACGACGGGCGACGGCGCGGGTTGCCATGCGTGCTCCCTTGCGATGAGTTCGGTCGCGGTGCGGCTGCTGGACGCCGCCGAGGTGCCGGGTGCGTCCCCGGACACTCTCCCGAGTGCCCGCTTCCGAAAGAAACAACGACTGGAATCGGGACAGAATTCCCACGTTGCCCCCTGTTTTCCGAGATCTTGCAGTATCCTGCCCCGTCGCGAGGGGGGCCGGACCGTACCGGAATCGGGAGAGGGCGCAGGTCAAGCGCCGGACAGGGGCCGATGCGAAGCGCCCGCGACGCCGTGCGACCCCCGCGCCCGTGAGACCGCCGTCACAGGCGTCCCGCCCGCGTCTCTCCGCAGGAGCGCCCACCGCGCCGCGCTCCCACTCTGAAGACGGCCCGCGCGGACTTCTGGTTGCCCGGGCGGACGACCGGATGCCGGCCGGCCCGGGGGCCACCGGGCCCGGCAGCGGGCGCGGCGGCTAGCCGAACTGGAGGGAGCGCTTCGACAGGCCCATCCAGAAGCCCTCCACCGCGTCCCGGCGGGCGGCGAGGTCGCCGGACGCCTCCGCGGCGCCGAGGGTGACGAAGAGCGGGGCGAAGTGTTCCGTGCGCGGGTGGGCCAGCCGGCCCGAGGGGGACTTGGCCTCGAAGTCGAGCAGGGCGTCCAGGTCTCCGGCCGCCAGCGCCTCGCGGCCCCACGCGTCGAACTCCGCCGACCAGGCGGGGACGCCCGGACCGGTGTGCCGCAGCGCCGCCAGGTTGTGGGTGAAGAAGCCGCTGCCGACGATGAGGACCCCCTCGTCGCGCAGCGGGGCGAGCGTGCGGCCGATGTCCATCAGGCGGCGGGGGTCCAGCGTCGGCATCGACATCTGGAGCACCGGCACGTCGGCCGCCGGGAACATCTCCACCAGCGGGACGTACGCGCCGTGGTCGAGGCCGCGGTCGGGCATGTCCTGGACCGGGGTGCCCGGGGCGCGCAGCAGGGCCCGTACGGAGGCGGCGAGCTCCGGGGCGCCGGGAGCGTTGTAGCGGACCCGGTAGTAGTGCTCGGGGAAGCCCCAGAAGTCGTGGACCAGAGGTACCGGTTCGACGGCGCCGAGGGCGAGCGGGGCCTCCTCCCAGTGGGCGGAGACCATGAGGATCGCCGCGGGGCGGGGCAGGCCCGCGGACCAGGCGGCCAGCTCGCCCGGCCAGAGCGGGTCGTCGGCCAGGGGCGGGGCGCCGTGGCTCAGGTAGAGGGCCGGCATGCGCGTGTCGGTCGTGGTCACAGGGCTCGCCTCCGTCGTGCGCGGCCGCGGGACACGGACCGGCCCCGCCTGGTTCAAATTTGAACCAAACGGGGCCGTCAGTCATTCCCGGGCGGCGGCCCCCGTCAGTGGGCGATCACCGGGACCTTCAGCCCGGCGTCCTCGGCGGAGCCGGAACCGGAGGCCACCGGACCGCCCGGACGGCCGGTGGTGATCAGCGTGAGGGCGATGACGGAGCTGGCGGCCAGGATGCCGACCGCCCACCAGATGGCGGAGGAGTAGCCCTCGACCATGGCCTGGGCCTGGATCAGCTGCGCGGCCGGACCGCCCGCCGCGGCCTCGGCCGCGTGGTCGGCCAGGTACGCGGTGGTCGCCGAGGCGGCGATGGTGTTCAGCAGCGCGGTGCCGATGGCGCCGCCGACCTGCTGCGAGGTGTTGACCATGGCGGACGCGACACCGGCGTCGGCCGGGTCCACCCCGTGGGTGGCCAGGGACATGGCCGGCATGAACGCCGTGCCCATGCCGAGGCCGAGCAGCAGCTGCGCGGGCAGGATCAGCGCCGGGTACGAGGACCCGACCTCGAGCTGGGTCAGCAGCAGCATGCCGGCGGCGGCGACCAGGAAGCCGGGACCCATCAGCAGGCGCGGCGGGACCCGGGTCATCAGGCGGGCGCCGATCTGGGTGGAGCCCGTGATCATGCCCGCGATCATCGGCAGGAAGGCGAAGCCGGTCTTGACGGGAGAGTAGCCCTTCACGACCTGGAGGTAGTAGGTGAGGAAGAGGAACAGGCCGAACATCGAGATGACGGCCAGGCCGAGCGAGAGGTAGACGCCGCCGCGGTTGCGCTCCAGCAGGACGCGCAGGGGCAGGAGCGGGGACCTGACCTTGGACTCGGTGAGGACGAAGGAGGCCAGGAGCACCGCGGAGGCCGCGAAGAGCCCGATGGTCAGCGGGTCCGACCAGCCCTCGGACTCGGCGCGGGTGAAGCCGTAGACCAGCGAGACCAGGCCCAGGGTGGACAGGACCACGCCCGGGACGTCGAGGGGTGCGCGGTTGCGGGAGCCGGCGGGCTCGCGGATGACCAGCCAGGCACCCGTGGCCGCGACGATCGCGAAGGGGATGTTGACGAAGAAGGTCCAGCGCCAGTTGAGGTACTCGGTGAGGACGCCGCCGAGGATCAGGCCGACGGCGCCGCCGCCGCCCGCGATGGCCCCGTAGATGCCGAAGGCCTTGGCGCGCTCCTTGGCGTCGGTGAACATGACCGCGAGCAGCGAGAGGGCCGCCGGTGCGAGCAGCGCGCCGAAGGCGCCCTGGAGGGCGCGGGCACCGAGCATCATGGCCTCGCCGTTGGCGGCGCCGCCGATCGCGGAGGCCAGGGCGAAGCCGATGAGGCCGACGACGAAGGCGTTCTTGCGGCCCCACTTGTCGGCGATGCGGCCGCCGAAGAGGAGCAGACCGCCGAAGGCCAGCGCGTACGCGGTGATGACCCACTGGCGGTTGCCGTCCGAGATGCCGAGGTCGGTCTGGGCGGAGGGCAGGGCGATGTTCACGATGGTCGCGTCGAGGACGACCATCAGCTGCGCCAGGGCGATGAAGACGAGGGCCTTCCAGCGGCTGGGATCGGCGGCCAGCGGCGGTATCGCGGCTGTTTTTGACATGGGGTACCCACTTCACTGTGCGGAATGACTGAAAAGGGCTAGTTGCGGAGCATGGGGCGCGTCACATGGTTCTCCGCCTCAGGTCCTGCAGCGTGGCCGCCGAGCCGGGCAGCACAGAGCCGGCCGGGGCTCGCAACCCGTCGAGGAACAGCTGGAGGTGGCGGTGGACGAAGGGGTCGGCATCAAGGCATGCGCGGCCCGGCAGCGGGCGGCTGAGCTGGGCGAGGGCGACCGTCAGGTCGCCGACGCCGATGTCCGTGCGGATCAGCCCGGCGGCCTGGCCCGCGGCCAGGAGGGTTTCGATGGCCTCCTCCAAGGCGTCGCGCGCGGCGAGGAGTTCGGGGTGCTCCCGGTCGAAGTCGTCCGCGAGCATCGGGCACATGGCCCCGATCCGCTCGTCCGCGGCCGCGTGCGTGAAGCGGCACAGCGCGGCGAAGGCATCGGGCTCCTCCGCGAGCGATGCCCGCGCCCGGGTGGTCACGCGGTCCATGACGAACAGCACGACGTGGTGGACCAGGGTGGCCCGGTCGGGGAAGTGCCGGTACAGGGTGGCGTTGCCGATGCCGGCCCGGCGGGCGACCTCGTCGAAGGGGGCGCCGGAGCCGAACTCGACGAAGACCTCGCGGGCCGCCGCCAGGATGCGCTCGCGGTTGCGGACGGCGTCGGCCCGCGGGCGCGGAACGGGAGCAGCCGGCGAGGCGGGGGCCGCGGGCGGTGAGGCGGGTGACACCCGGGCCGCGGTCGGCGCCGGGTCCACGTACGCCTCGGGGGCGGTCGGGGCCGCCGGGGCGGTGGTGGTGGCGCGCTTCATTCCGGGGCCTCCCTGGACGGTGGTGCGTACGGCCCGTCAAACGGGGAGCCGGTCCCCGCTTCGGCGGACTCCCATGCAAACGGGGATCGGCTCCCCGGTTATTTCACCCCCGCACGTGACCTGGGTCACAAGCCGTTCCACGTTCGGCCGCTCCCGGCGCGCGGGAGCGCCGCAGCCGTCGGAGGGTGGGCGGACAGAGGGCAGACCGGACCCGGCCGGCTGCCGCGGAGCCGAAGGCGATCTCCATGCCGCAGACCCGCCACCGGATACGCACACCCCGCCGCACCTGCGCGTACGTCGGCCTCACCGCGCTGGCCTTCGGCGTCACGGCGACCGCGAGCGCGGGCATGTCCGGCCACGGTCAGTCCGCCGCCGGGTCGGTGGCCACGACCGCGGAATCGGCACTCGCGCCCTGCCGGATCGCCGGGACGATGGGCGTGCAGATGTCCGAGGGCCTGCCGACACCGCCCGGGTACTCCCGCTCGACCGGCGAGGTCCGCGCACTGAACCTGATGATCGACTTCCCCGACGCCAAGGGCGAGGGCGCGGCCGCGGACCGGCTGTCGGAGTTCTTCCCCCAGACCTCCGAGTGGTTCCGCACCAGCTCCTACGGGCGGCTCAGCTACCGGGCCGAGGCCCCGATAGGCGGCTGGCTGCGGATGCCGATGCCGTTCGCCGCGTACGGGATCGGACGCGGGTCCCCGTACGAGCCGGGCTACCGCCAGCTCGTCGAGCACATCGCCAAGGCCGCCGACTCCGAGGTGGACTTCAGCCGGTACGACCTGGTCAACGTCCTGGTCACGCCGAACGCGGGGCCGTCCGCCCTGGACACCGTCCTGTCGGTGACCTTCGCGGGCAACGCCGAGGCCCCGGCCGCCGACGGGGTGCCCCTCGCCAACACGTCCTTCGTCTACAGCCGCCAGGACGACGGCTCGGGCACCTACCGGGAGACCGGCTACCGGGTCCTCCCGCACGAGAACGGGCACGTGTTCGGGCTGCCCGACCTGTACACCCCCGACGGCGGCGGCGCGGTCGGGCACTGGGACATCATGAGCGAGGACTGGGGGGCCAACAACGACCTCCTGGGCTGGCACAAGTGGAAGCTGGGCTGGCTGGACAGCACCCAGATCAGCTGCGCGTCGAAGCCTGGTGCCAGCGACCACGTCCTGTCCCCGCTGGCGGTGGAGGGCGGCACGAAGCTGGCCTTCGTCCCGCTGTCCGAGAGCGCCGGCTACGCGGTGGAGGTGCGCACGCGCGCGGGCAACGACGAGGCGGTCTGCAAGCCGGGCGTGCTCATCTACAAGGTCGACTCCGAGGTGGACACCGGGCGGGGCCCGGTGACGGTGTCGGACAGCGCGACGGCGAGCGGCGGCTGCACCCGGCGGCCCAACGTGCACGCGGAGCTGTCGGACGCCCCCTTCCGGCCCGGCGAGACCTTCACCGACGAGAAGGCGGGGATCAGCGTCTCGGTGGTCGGGGAACTGCGCAACGGCAGCTACCAGGTCCGGGTCACCCGCCCCTGAGGACGAGGCGGCCCGCCGGGTGCCCAGGGGCTTCGTGGCGCCGGAGGAGGCGGGGGCCGCCGGCGTGGGGTCACTTGCGGCGGCGGTGTCTGCCCTCGGGGGTGAGGGCGCGGGCGCGGGCGTGGCGGCGGCGCACCCGGGCCAGCGCCTTCATCCAGGCCAGGCCGAGCAGCGCGGCCGCGCAGAGCGCCAGCGCGACGACGATGAACGCCTGCGCGGTGCGCTGGAGCCCCCACCGGCCGGAGAGGACTCCGGCCAGTACGGCCGGGGCGCTCATGGACAGGTACGCCACGACGTAGACCGCGGCGAGGAGTTCACTGCGCCGGGCCGGGGACGCGAGCGCCGCCAGCGCCCGGAAGGCGCCGAGGAAGGCGGTGCCCCAGCCGAAGCCGAGTGCGGCGGTGCCGAGGAAGAAGACCGCGGCCTGGCGGGTGGTGAGCGCGGCGTGGACCAGGACCAGCCCCGCCATCAGCGAGGTCACCCCGATCACGGCCGTACGCGGCGGCGGGAGCTTGCCGAGGGCGATCTGGCCGATCGTCGCGATCCCGGCGAAGAGGGCGACGGTCAGGCCGCCGACCAGCGGGCCGGCGCCGTGCAGGATCTGGGTGGCGAGCGAGGGGCCCAGCGAGAGGTAGAGGCCGCAGACCGACCAGACCGCCACCAGCGCCAGGGAGAGCAGGGCGAAGGACCGGCGGGCGGCGGGGGGTACGGAGATCCGCGAGGGGCGGATGCGCAGTCCGCCCGTGGCGGCCGGTGCGGTCTCGGGCATCACCAGCACGCCGAGGAAGGCCCCGGCGAACGCGACCAGCAGCAGGGCGTAGCTGAGCACGGTGGGGGCGGGCGCGAACTGCACGAGGAGTCCGGCGACCAGCGCACCGGCCGCGATCCCGCCGGTGGGGCCGGAGCTGTTGAGCAGCGTGCCGCGGGACGGGGCGTGCGGCGGGGAGAGTTCGATCAGGGCCGCGCTGGTGGCGCCGGTGGCCAGGCCGACGGCCAGGCCCTGGACGGCTCGCGCGGCGAGCAGCCAGACGACGTTCCGGGCTCCGATGAACAGCCCCATGCTGACCACCTCGCCGACCAGCGCGACGAGCAGCACCTTCCGGCGGCCCAGCGTGTCCGACAGGGAGCCGAAGAGCAGCAGCGTGACCAGCACGGCGACGGCGTAGATGCCGAAGACGACGGTGAGCATCGTCGCGGAGAAGTGCCACCGCTGCTGGTAGAGCGCGTACATCGGGGACGGCACGGACGAGGACAGCAGGAGCAGGATCAGGATCGCGCCGACCAGCCAGAAGGCCCGGCTCCCGGAGAGCCGCCCGGGCCGGGCGGCTCCGGCCGCGGCCGTCGCGTCCGGGGCCGCTGGGTCAGGCCCCGGCCCCGTCTGCGGAGGGGGCGGGGGCATCGCGGGAATGCGCAACCGCACGGTCTGGTCGAGGCCCATCGGACGGAGTCCCCCTTGGTGCCAGAACGGGTGGGCGTCGGTCGCCGGCTCAGGCGGGCAGGGCCTGGTCGACCGAGGAGACCGTGGCGGTGCGGGCGATCAGCGCGAGCGCCGCCTCGTGTGCTTCGCGGGTGTCCGTCGCGGTGGCGTCCTCGAGCACCTCGACGTGGTAGTCGCGGTCGTGGCCGTCGCGCGCGGTGGAGAGGATGACCAGGTCGGTGGTGACACCGGTCAGCAGCAGGGTGTTGACGTCGAGGTTGCGCAGCAGCACGTCCAGGTGGGTGCCGTAGAACGGGCTCACGCGGCGCTTCTCGACGATCGGCTCGCCCTCGGCCGGCTTCAGCGCGTCGTGGACCTGAGTGCCCCAGGTGCCCAGGACGACGCGGTCGCCGTCACGGGCGGAGGCGAAGAGCTCGGAGCTCGCGGGCCAGTCGGTGTAGCCCAGGGAGAATCCGACCACCACGTAGATCACGGGGATGCCGGCCAGGCGGGCCCGCTCGATGGCGGTGGCGGCCCGCTCCAGCACGCCGCGCTCGGCGACGGCCCGGCAGAAGCCGTCCTCGGCGTACTTGCCGTCCGGGTGGACGAGTTCGTTTATCAGGTCGAGTACGAGAAGTGCCGGACGGCGCGCCATTCGAAGTCCCCCCAGGACCGCAACTGCTTTTCTTTTCCAGGGATTCGGCATTCACCGCACCCTGCTTGTCGATTCGACACGGTATCCCGAGACGCCGTCGGTGTAAACACCAATCAGTGCAGGCGGACTGACACATGAGCAGAACTCATGCAATGCATGTACTGATCGGCATTGAACGCGGACAGGTGCCCTGCCTAGGATCATTGCGAGGGATTTGAATTCCCTTCTGCGTGGCATTTCAATCGCCCGGGCGCAGGGGCGGCTAGGCAAGGGGGACTGGGTGGGGACCACAGTGGCGAGGGGACTGCGGGACGCCGTGGGTGTGCACCGCATCGCGGTGGTCGGCAGCGGGCCGCGCGGATTGAGCGTGGTCGAGCGGCTGGCGGCCAGGGCGGCCGAGGCGCCGGACGGCGGCGACCGGCCGGTGGAGATCTATCTGATCGACCCGGTGGAGGTGGGCTGCGGCCGGGTGTGGCGCAGCGACCAGCCCGAGTGGTTCATGATGAACACCGTCGCCGACGAGATCTCCGCCTTCTCCGGCATCCCGGACGGCGGGCCCTCGCGGGCCGGTTCGGGGCCCTCCTTCGGCCAGTGGTGGCGGGCCACCGACGCCGACCACCCGGGGCCCGGCAGCTACGCGCCGCGCGCCGTCTACGGCCGGTACATGCGCTACGTGCTGAGCGCGGTCCGCTCCGGGCTGCCGGACCACGTGCGGCTGCACGAGGTGCGGCTCTCGGTCGAGGACCTGGTTCCGGCGGGCGGCGGCTACCGGCTGGGGCTCTCGGACGGCTCCCGGCTCTCGGTCGACCGGGTCGTGCTCACCACCGGGCACGCCAGGCCCGAGCCCTCGGGCGAGCAGAAGGTGCTCGCCGACTTCGCGGACGCCCACCCCCACCTGCGCTACGTACGGGGCGACTCGGCCGCCGACATGGGGCTGGACGAGGTGCCCGCCGGCTCCACCGTCGGGATCCTGGGCCTCGGCCTCGCCTTCTACGACGTCATGGCGGCCTTCACGATCGGCCGCGGCGGCCGGTTCAAGGAGGACGCGGAGGGCCGGCTGACCTACCTGCCGAGCGGTGACGAGCCGCTGCTCGTGGCGGGTTCGCGCAGCGGGATGCCGCTGCCCGCCCGCGGGCGCAACCAGAAGTCGGCCACCGACCCCTACCGCCCGGTGCTGTTCACCCCGGAGCGGGTGCGGCACGGGCGCGCGGACGGGCCCCTGGACTTCAAGGGCGACGTCCTGCCCTGGCTGCAGGCCGAGATGGACCTGGTGTACTACGCCACGGAGATCCGCCACCGTGCGGGTGCGGCGGCGGCGCAGGCCTTCGGCGCGGAGCTGGCCGTCCCGGTCGGCGACCCGCTGCCCGACGTCGCCGCGGCCGCGGCCCGTCACGGCGTGGCCGACCTGGCACCCCTGGACATGGACGCGCTGGCCAGGCCGTTCACCGGCCGCAGCTATCCGGACCACGCCGCCTTCGAGCGCGAGCTCCTCGACCTGCTGCGCCAGGATCTGGAGCAGGCGGCGCGGGGCAATGTCGACTCCCCCGTCAAGGCGGCGCTCGACGTGCTGCGCGACACCCGCTGGGTGATCCGCCAGTTCGTGGACTTCTCCGGGCTCGCCCCCCGCTCCCACCGCGAGGACTTCCTCGGCTGGTACGTGCCGCGGAGCTCCTTCCTGGCGGCCGGGCCGCCGCGGGTCAGGCTGGAGCAGACCGTCGCCCTGATCGCGGCCGGGGTGCTGCGCATCGTCGGCCCCGGCACCCGCTTCGCGCCGGACCCGGCCGGGGGCCGCTTCCTGGTGCACTCGCCCCAGGTCGCCGGCTCGCACCGGGCCGTGGACACGGTGCTGGACGCCCGGATTCCCTCGCCCGACGTGCACCGGGACCCGTCCTCGCTGACCGGGCGGCTGCGGGAGCAGGGCATCTGGACCAGTTACGTCAACGGCGAGGGCCCGGAGGCGTTCGACACCGGCGGGGTGGCGGTGACCGCGTCCCCGTACCACCCGGTCGGCGGTGACGGGCGGGCCGACACCGGGCTGTACGTCCTCGGGATTCCGACCGAGCACACCCGCTGGTTCATGCAGGCGGGCAGCAGCCGGCCGGGGATCTGGAGCGACTTCGTCTACGACGCGGACGCCATCGCCGGGCACGCGCTGACCCGCGGGAGCGCGCCGGACCGCGCGGCCGGCGCCGAGCCGGCGCCGCTGCGGGCCGCGGCGGCCGCCCTGACCGGGTCCCCCTGCCTCCAGGGCATCTGAGCCCCCGGCTCCCCCGCCCCGCCCGCGACGGCACCACGGGCCCCACGGTCCGGCTCCAGGTCGAAGGACCGGCTCCAGGTGTCGTCGCGGGCGAGCGCCCGGGCCATGGAGACGAAGGCCTCCACGGCCGGTGAGCGGCGGGCGCCCGTCCTGATGCCGATGCCGAGGCGCCGGCTCAGGGACGGGGCGAAGGGGATCACCCGCAGCTGCGGGTGGGGCAGTACGCGGGGCAGCGCGAGGGCCGGCACGACGGTGATGCCGTGGCCCTCGGCGACCATGGAGAGCAGCCCGTTGACGTCGTGGACGTGGAAGCCGACGCGCAGGTCGCGTCCGATCCCCCGGAAGAACGAGCGGAGCATCGGCTCGACGCCGCCGACCGGCATGATGAACTCCTCGTCCGCGACCTCCTCCAGGCGCAGGCAGCTCCGGTCGGCCAGCGGGTGGTGGGGCGGCAGGACGACGCACATCTCGTCCTCCAGCAGGGGGACGGTGGTGAGGTTCTCCTTGGGCAGGGCCACGATGCCGACGTCGATCGTGTAGCCGCCGAGCCATTCGGCGATCTCCTGGTCGGTGCCCTCGCTCAGCACGATCTCCACGTCGGGCAGGGCGGAGCGGAACTCGGTCAGCAGGCGGGGCAGCAGCCGGGCTCCGAAGCTCTGGCTGGTGCCGAGGTGCAGCGTGCCGGAGCGGTCGGCGCGCAGCGCCTCGGCCTCCTGGAGTATCTGCTCGGTGCCGAGGACGACGGTCCGGGCGTGGGCGAGAATGCGCCGGCCGACTTCCGTGAATTCCACTCCGCTGCGACTTCTGCGCATGAGGACGACACCCAGCGTCTTTTCCAGGCTCGCCATGGCGTGGCTCACCGCCGACTGGCTGATCGAGAGGGCCTCGGCCGCCTTGGTGAAACTGCCGGTATCGGCAATGGCCACGAAAGCGGTGTACTGGGAGAGTTTCATCTTCCGTGCAATCCCTTCGCATGCGCCGAACGGCTCCCCTCGCGTCGAGGGGAGCCGTGGTGACGGACGAGCTGTCTGTTTGGGGCGGAATTCAGGAGGTGACCGGGAGGGCCGGGCGGCGGGTCTGCTCGTAGGCGGCGATGTCGTCGGCGAACGAGTCGAGCGTGGTGGCGATCGGGTCGCGTCCGGCGAGCAGCCGCTCGCGGGCGTCCGCGTCGAGTTGGAAGGGTTGGACCAGGTCGGCGCAGCGCACTTCGAGCTTCTCCAGGTCGATCGTGATCTCGGTGAAGGGGTCCTGCTCGACCGTCACCCACAGCCGCTCGACCACCTCGGCCGGGACGGTGACCGTGAGCAGTCCCCGCATGAGGGAGTTGCCGCGGAAGATGTCGCCGAAGCGGGGCGCGAGCACCACCTTGAAGCCGAAGCGCTGCAGGGCCCAGACGGCGGACTCGCGGGAGGAGCCGGTGGCGAAGTCGTTGCCGGCGAGCAGGACCGTCGAGCCCTGGTACTGGGGCAGGTTGAGCGGGAAGGCCGGGTCGTCGCGCCAGTCCGCGAAGAGGGCGTTGGCGTGGCCCTTCCAGCTGAAGTACGGCACGTAGCGGGCCGGGATGATCTGGTCGGTGTCGACGTTGCTGCGGCGCAGCGGCATCGCCGTACCGGTGTGCACGGTGAACTTGTCCATGGGTGGTTCCTCACAGTCCTCGGGCCGGGGCCGCGGAGGTCTTCACAGATCGGCGGGGGCGGCGAGGCGGCCGGCCACCGCGGTGGCGGCGGCGACGGCGGGCGAGACGATGTGGGTACGGGAGCCCTTGCCCTGCCTGCCCTCGAAGTTGCGGTTGCTGGTGGAGGCGGCGCGCTGGCCCGGCAGGAGCCGGTCCTCGTTGAGGGCGGCGCACATCGAGCAGCCGGCGGCGGGCCGGAAGTCGGCTCCGGCATCGGCGAAGACCTTGTCCAGCCCCTCGGCGACCGCCTGGAGCCGCACCGGGGTCGAGCCGGGCACGATCATCATGTGGAGGCCGTCGGCGACCTTGCGGCCCTTGAGGACGTCGGCGGCGGCGCGCAGGTCCTCGATCCGGCCGTTGGTGCAGGAGCCGAGGAAGACGGCGTCGATGGAGAGGTCGCGCATCGGGGTGCCGGGTTCGAGGTCCATGTAGGCCAGGGCCCGCTGCGCGGCGACCAGTTCCTGCGGGTCGGCGAAGTCGGCGGGCGCGGGGACCACGCCGTGCAGCGGGATGGACTGGCCCGGGTTGTTGCCCCAGGAGACGTACGGGGTGAGGGTGGAGGCGTCGATGACGACCTCCTTGTCGTATACGGCGTCCTCGTCGCTGCGCATCGAGGTCCAGTAGGCGACCTCGGCGTCCCAGTCGGCGCCCTGCGGCATGCCGGGCCGGGTGCGGAGGTACTCGAAGGTGGTCTCGTCCGGGGAGATGAGCCCCGCGCGCGAACCGGCCTCGACCGACATGTTGCACAGGGTCATCCGGGCCTCCATCGAGAGGGCGGTGACGGCCGCGCCCCGGTACTCGATGACGTGGCCGACGCCGCCGCCCGTGCCGATCTCGGCGATGATCGCGAGGACCAGGTCCTTGGCCGTGACACCGGGCGGCAGGTCGCCGGTGACGGTGACGGCCATGTCCTTGGGGCGGGTCATCGGCAGGGTCTGGGTGGCCAGGACGTGCTCGACCTGCTTGGTGCCGATGCCGAAGGCGATGGCACCGAAGGCACCGAGCGTGGTGGTGTGGGAGTCGCAGCAGACGATGGTCATGCCCGGGCGCACCAGGCCGAGTTCGGGGCCGATGACGTGCACGATGCCCTGGCCCGCGGAGCCCAGGCGGTGCAGCGGGATGCCGAACTCCTCGCAGTTCGAGCGCATCAGCGTGGTCTGCCGCCGGCCGGCGGGGTCCTGGATGACCTTGTCGATCGCGACCGTGGGCGTGTTGTGGTCCTCGGTGCCCACCGTGAGGTCGGGCCGGCGCACGGTGCGGCCCCCGGCGCGCAGGTCGTCGAAGGCCTGCGGGGTGTTCACCTCGTGCAGGAGGTGCATGTCGATGTACAGCAGATCGTCGCCGGCGCTGCTGTGGCGTACGACGTGCGCATCCCACGTCTTCTGCGCCAATGTGGAGCCCATGGAACGTACAACTCCCTGTTAATGATTGCGGTCGGTTTCATTGCGGCTGGCTTAAAGGGGGGCGCGGCCCCCATGCCTGGAGTTCATCGATTCGCCGAGGCGGGAGCCGTGGCGGGCCGCCTGCGGCGGACGGGGTGATTGTTTCCGGCCACCCGACGCGGGCCGGACACTCCAAGGGGTTACCGGGGGGAGGTGTGTAGGCTTCAAGACACAGCAAGGGGGAATTCAGTGGAAACGCATATACTTGAAGACGACTGGTTTGTCAATGGACGAGTTACGGAACCGGAAGCTCGCATTCTGCTCGCCGACCAGGACCCGATTTCCCGGCACGTGCTCGGCGGGGTGGTGCACCGGGCCGACCAGCTCCGGCTCGTCGCCAGTGTCGACGTACGCAAGCCGCTCTCGGAATGGCCGCTCAGCCAGATCGACGTCGCGGTGCTCGGGGTGGGCCACCAGTGCGATCCGGTCGAGACCGTCCGGGAACTCTCCGCCAGGAGGATCCAGGTGCTGCTGATCGGGGTCGGCTGGACCAAGGCGAAGCTCGACGCCGTCTTCCAGGCCGGCGCGAACGGCTGCCTCATGAAGGACACCCGCATCGGCTCCCTGGCAGCGGCGGCCCGCTCCGTCGCGTCCGGCCACACCGTGCTCTCACCCGAACTCCACGCCCTGTACCGCTCGCCCGCCGAGCGCCGGATCGCCTCGCCGATCAGCGCCGCCGCACCCGGACCGGACTCCGCCCCGCGGCTGCCCGGTTCGCTCACCGAGCGGGAACGCGAGGTGCTCGCCCTGCTCGCCGACGGGCTGTCCACCGCGGAGGCGGCCGCCCACCTCCAGGTCTCGTCGGCGACCATCAAGAGCCACATCTCGCACACCCTCACCAAGCTGGGCGTGCGCAACCGGCTGGAGGCCGTCCTGCTCATGCAGGGCGCTCAGGTCCCCGTCGCCCAGATGTCCTAGTCGCCCACCCGGCCGCGCACACCGCCGATCCACTTGTCCGCGTGCTGCTCCGCGTTCCGCTCGTTGCGGAAGGCGTAGGTCTTGAGCAGCCAGCGCGAGCGGGCCCGGACCGGGTCGTTGATCTCGACCTTGTCCCGGCTGTGCAGACCGTCCTGGTTGGCGAAGGAGAACAGGTCACCGGTGAGGATGCGGTGGCGCTTCTTCTCCGCCCGCACCAGGGCGTTCTTCAGCGCGATCAACGCGTCCTTGGCCTCCGGCGGACTGTCGGGGGCCACGGTCGTGTGGGTGTCCAGGTAGCGGATGCTGTGCTCGTTCTCGAGGATCGGGTGGGCCTCGGAGACCGTCAGCTTCGTGTTGTTGTCCCGCGAGAAGACGTCGAACGGGGTGATGAAGTAGGGCTTGCGCAGGATCTCCTGCTCGTCCGCCGTCAGGTGCGTCAGCAGGCTGCGGCCCTCGACGAAGCCGGTGTAGATGAAGTCCCCGTCGGGGCAGCGCATCCCCACCAGCGAGATGAAGTCGGCGCGCACCGGGTGGGCCGTGCGGTCGTTGTGGAAGACCAGCTCGCCGTCGCTGAAGCCGGTCTGCTTGCCGCTGTACCGGTTGATCGCGACGACGTCGGTGAAGAAGTCGCCGTTGAAGCGGGTGTCGTAGGCGAGCAGCGGGGTACCGGCGAGCTGCGCGAACAGTTCGAGCAGCGCCTCGCCCACGAAGGTCTTCTTCTTCGCGTACTTGTCGGCCAGCGGGTCGTCGTGGTCCAGGACCGGGACGACGGGGTCGATGGGGCAGTTCCGCAGGACGTGCGCGTCCGACGTGCCGGCCTCGCGCTCGGCGCGGATCCCGGCCACGGCCGTGGTGAAGAACTCCGGCACGTCACCGCGGTCGACCAGGTCGGCCACCGAGCGGGAGAAGGCGGAGTAGTCCTCGTAAGGGCTCTTGGTCACCGAGGCGAGCGCGGCGGCCAACTCATCGCGCTGGAGGTCGGTGAGTTCGAAGAAGGGCTGCATGACTCGCTTTCCTTGAATCGCTGGTAGGTCGGGTATGCAGTCCATTCTGCGGCCGGACCCCCGGGGCGGGTCATCGGCCTAGGGATGAATTATGGCCACCCGCCTCCACCTTCGGATGAGGTCTCCACCTCCGAAGGTGGAGGTGGACGGCGGCCTTCATCGAGGGGTGTAGACATGGTTGTGGAACTGCGAATCATTCCTTGACAAGGCTTCGAGCCCATTGCTTTGATCCAATGGCGCAGGGCGGCAAAGGCTGCCGGCGAGGAGCAACGGTGAAGTGGCCGAGGGGGACGGTTCACCGAGTCGGCAATGACGCCGACAACGGGGGCTCATCGCTGTTTTCTGTCGACCCATTGTCAGGTCGATCTCCTCACCGAATTCTCCTGTGGCTGTACGGGAAGACGTTCGGTAGTTCTGCGCGAGCACTCAGGGGATACAGCCCGGAGAGATTCAGGACAACATCGTGGCCACGTTGAACAGACGGACTGTTCTTGCAGGAACCGCGGCGGGGGTCGTCGGCGCAACCGCGATCGGGGCCGGCCCGGCGCTGGCGACCGAGGCGCCGGGAGAGCCCACCACCTCGACTCCCACCACCAGCACCACCACCGCCACCACCGTGTCACCGGCCGACCCCTCTTACCAGGAGCTGACCGTCGGTCACAACACCCGGTGGGTGGGGACTCCCGACTCCGTCCGGGTCGTCTACAACACCGACCAGGTGGTGAAGGCCGTCCAGGAGGCGGTGACCAACAACAAGCGCATCGCGGTGCGCGGCGGCGGGCACTGCTACGCCGACTTCGTCTTCAACCCCGCGGTGAAGACGGTCATCGACATGACCCAGATGGACGAGGTCTCCTACGACTCGGCCCGCAGGGCCTTCGTCGTGGAGGCGGGCGCCACACTGCTCCACGCGTACCAGGCCCTCTACAAGGGCTGGGGCGTCGCACTGCCCGCCGGCCTGTGCTACTCGGTGGGCGTCGGCGGGCACATCGCCGGCGGCGGTTTCGGCCTGCTCTCCCGGCAGTTCGGCATCACCGTCGACCACCTGTACGCGGTCGAGGTCGTCACCGTGGACTCCACGGGCAAGGCCAAGATCGTCATGTCCACCCGGGAGGCGACCGACCCCCACCGCGATCTGTGGTGGGCCCACACCGGCGGCGGCGGCGGCAACTTCGGCGTCGTCACCCGGTACTTCTTCCGGTCGCCCGACGCCACCGGCACCACCCCGTCCAGCCAGCTCATGAAGCCGCCGAAGGACGTCTACCTGAGCGCCGTCTCGCTGCCCTGGGCGGACTTCGACAAGGAGAAGTTCACCGCGCTGGTGCGCCACTACGGCGACTGGCACGAGCGCAACAGCGCCGTGAGCTCGCCGGCCCACGGACTGACCAGCCTGCTGGTGATGAACCACAAGTCCAACGGCAACATCGGCATCATCACCCAGATCGACGCCTCCGTGCCGAACGCGGCGAAGCTCATCGAGGACTACCTGGTGGAGATCACCTCCCCCACCGGGGTCGACACCGCACCGCTCTCGCGTGCCGTCGGCGAACAGGGTCCGCTGCCCGCGTTCTTCACCCCGCGCAAGCTGCCCTGGCTCACCTCGGTGCGCCTGCTGGGCACCAACAACCCGGCGCTGACCAACCCGACCCTGCGCTCGGCCAACAAGTCGGCCTACCACCGCAAGGGGTTCACGGTCGCGCAGGCCGGCTCGCTGTACAACCAGCTGACCCGCACCGACTTCACCAACCCCGTGGCCAACGTGATGCTCTTCGGCTACGGCTCGAAGGTCAACACGGTGGCGCCGGCCGCCACGGCGTCCGTGCAGCGCGACTCCGTCTTCAAGGCGCTGTACGCCACCCAGTGGTCGACCGCGGCGGACGACGCCAAGAACACGGCCTGGCTGCGCGACGTCTACACCGAGGTCTACTCCACGAGCGGCGGCTACCCGGTGCCCAACGCCTCCACCGACGGCTGCTACGTCAACTATCCGGACGTCGACATCACGGACACGACGCAGAACCGGTCCGGTGTCGCGTGGTCGACGCTCTACTACAAGGAGCACTACCCCCGTCTTCAGCAGATCAAGAAGACGTACGACCCGAAGAACGTGTTCCGGCACTCGCAGTCCATCGCACTGCCGTAGCGGCCGCCCCCCGTACCCACACCCCCACGGCGCAGCTCGTGCTGCGCCGCGGGCCCTCACGGGCCCGATACCTCATGTTCACCAACGATGGGAATTGACTCACATGTCCAAGAAGATCGCTTTCTTCGGTGCCAGCGGTACCTTCGGCTCGCGCATCCTCACCGAGGCGCTGAACCGCGGCTACCAGGTGACCGCCGTCGTGGTGAACACCGCCGACCTGGAGGTCTCGCACCCGAACCTGACCGTCACCACCGGTGACGTGCTGGACGCCAAGTCGGTGGCGAAGGTCGCCCAGGGCCAGGACGCCGTCGTCTCCGCCGTCGGCGGTGGCTACACCGACGGCAAGGCGCACGCCGCCTTCGTCCGCAACGCCGCCGAGTCCCTCGTCGAGGGCCTGCGCCTGCTCGGCGCCGACGCCCCCCGCTTCATCTCGATCGGTGGCGCCGGCTCGCTCAACACCCCCGACGGCAAGAAGGTCTGGGACACCCCCGGCCTCCCGGAGCTCGTCACCCAGGTCATGCACGGCCAGGGCGCCGCGCTGGACTACCTGCGCACCGTCACCGACGTGAAGTGGACCCACTTCTCCCCGGCCGCGCAGATCGAGCCGGGCGAGCGCACGGGCACCTACCGCCTGGGCCTGGACGACCTGGTCATCGGTGCGGACGGCAACAGCCGCATCAGCGCCGAGGACTACGCCGTCGCGTTCGTGGACGAGCTGGACCAGGCGAAGCACATCCAGAAGCGCTTCACCGTCGGTTACTGAGCCTTCGGCCCGCGGTGCGGCAGCGGCCCCCCGGGGCCGCCCGCACCGCGGGCACGCAGGCAGGCGCGCGTCCGGGGCGCCGCATCCGAGTGAGACGGGGAGAGGGGCCACCCCTGCCGGCGCCTCTCCCCCCTCAGCCCGCAGAGGGGAACGTTCCAGTGAAGAGCCGTATGGCATCCCGATTCTCGAACCTCGAGAGATCGGCCACCGTGGCCCTGCTCGACCAGGTCCAGGCCCTGCGGGCCCAAGGCGTCAAGGTCCTCGACCTCGGGGGCGGGGAGCCGGACTTCGCGACCGCGGACCACATCGCGGACGCGGCTTCCACCGCACTGCGCGAAGGCTTCACCCACTACACGTCGAGCCGCGGCCTGCCCGGGCTGCGCGAGGCCATCAGCGAGAAGCTGCTGAAGGACAACGGCCTGCACGCGGACCCCGCTACCGACATCATCGTGACCCCGTCCGCCAAGCACGCCCTGTTCATCTCCCTGATGGCGGTCCTCGACCCGGACGACGAACTGATCGTCCCGACGCCCAGCTGGGTCAGTTACAAGTCGATGGCCCAGCTCGCCGGCGCCCGCCCGGTCTCCGCCGAGCTGAGCGCGGACCAGGGGTTCCGGATCACCCGGGACGTTCTCGAGAACTGCGTCTCGGCTCGCACCAAAGCCATTCTGATCAATACGCCCAACAATCCCACGGGCCGCGTGCTCGATCGCGAGGAAGCGCAGATCGTCGCGGATTTCGCCATCGCACACGACCTTTTCGTCATCGCCGACGAAATCTACGAGAAGATCCTCTACGACGGCGGCGAACACATCAGCCTGGCGTCCTTCCCCGGCTGCGCCGAGCGCACCCTCACGGTCAACGGCTTCTCCAAGGGGTACGCCATGACCGGCTGGCGGCTCGGGTACGTCGCGGGCTCCGCCGAGGTCATCGACCAGGTGCTCAAGGTCCAGGAGCACACGGTCGGCTGCACCGGATCGTTCGTCCAGCGGGGCGGCGTGAGCGCGCTGACCGGCCGGCAGGACGTCGTCCAGGAGATGGTCGACGCGTACGCGGCGCGCCGCGAGCTCATCGTCGACGGACTCAACTCTCTTCCCGGCGTGCGGTGTTCCTCGCCGCAGGGCGCCTTCTACGCCTTCGCCGACATCCGCGGGTCCGGTTTCGGCACCAGCGCGGACTTCGCGGGGTGGGCCCTGCGCGAAGCCGGGGTGGCGCTGACCCCGGGATCGGCCTTCGGACAGGGCGGGGAGGGCCACGTCCGACTCTCCTTCGCGACCTCGGACCGTGTCATCGAGGAGGCGCTCGGGCGGCTGTCCTCGGCGCTCACGGCGCGCGCCCGGTAGCGACCCGCCGCGCCCCACCGCGGCGCCGACCCGCGCCGACCCGCGCCGACCTGCGCCGACCTGCGCCGGGAATTCCTCGGCCGAAAAATGGTGTCCGGCATTCCGAATTTCACATTGTGAAGCGGGGGTTAAGTCGTCCGCCAGGCGTTGCCGCGGCCATTTTCGGTCGGCTAGATTTCGAACAGTTCAGCATTTTCCAGGGGGAAAAAATGACCGACCGACGTGCCACTCGACGAATATCCGTTTTCGACACCACGCTTCGCGACGGGGAGCAGGCTCCCGCCAACGCGATGAACCCCGAGCAGAAGCTGGACCTGGCCCTGCGCATCGAGGCGCTCGGGGTGGACTCCGTCGAAGCGGGATTCCCCGCCTCCTCGCCCAGCGACTTCGAAGCCACCCAGCTCATCGCCAAGGAGCTGTCGAAGGCCCGCTTCGCCACCTTCTCGCGGACCGTGCGCCGGGACGTGGAAACGGCGGTGGAGGCCGGCGGCACGGTGAACCACGAGGTCCAGATGGTCGCCACCGGCAGCGATCTGCACCTGGAGTACAAGCGCGGCATCACCCGCGCACAGTCCGTCGCCGAGGTCGTCGACACGGTGGCGTTCGCCCGGTCGCTCGGCGTCGAGCACATCTCCGTCGGCATCGAGGACGCCACCCGCAGCGAGGACGACTTCCTCCAGGCGCTCACCGAGAGCGCGGTCGAGGCCGGTGCCACCTGCATCATCATCGCCGACACCTCCGGCTGCACCACCCCGGACCAGTACGGCACCCTGATCGGCAAGATCCGCCGCTGGGCACCGGCTCCGATCCGCCTCTCCACCCACTGCCACGACGACTTCGGCCTGTCGCTGGCCAACGCCCTCGCCGGCATCGCGGCCGGGGCCGACGAGGTGCAGGCCACCCTCGGCGGCATCGGCGAGCGCGCGGGCAACACGGCGCTGGAGGAGCTGGCCGGACTGCTCGCCTACAAGAGCGAGCACCTCGGCGTCCACACCGACATCGACATCTCCGCGATGTACGACGCGTACACGGCGCTGCGCGGGATCATCCGCCTGGAGCAGCCGCGCAACAAGGCGATCTTCGGCACCTACGCCTTCGGCACCACCGCGGGCATCCACCAGCAGGGCATCCTCGCCAACCCGGAGACGTACGAGTACGTGGAGCCCTCCCGCTTCGGCCGCGAGCGCTCCCTGCTGATCGGGCGCCACTCCGGGCGGGCCGTACTGCGTCACCTCCTGGAGCAGCTCGGCGTCGAGGTCGACGACCTGAAGCTGGCGGAGCTGTACCGGGTGCACATCGCCGAGCGTGCCGGGGGTGACTGCGAGGACCTGGACATCGTGAAGGCGCGACTGGCCCAGGACCTCGGCCTCGTCCCCGCGCTGGCCGGCTGATCCCCGCGGGCCGATGCCCGCCCGCCGGCCGCTGACTGCCGGACGTTCCCTGCCGCCGCTCCCGCCGAACTTCTTCCAGGAGATCCCCGTGCCCAGCAGCACCATCGCCCCGCACACCGGCGTGCCCGCCGACGCCCCGAACGCCGACGACGCCATCGCGGACGTCGTGCGCCACCGCAGCCGCATCGACGAGATCGACGGCCGGATCATCGAGCTGATCGAACAGCGCATCGCCCTCTCCGCCCAGGTCCAGGCCACCCGCAAGTCCACCGGCGGACCGCACCTGGCGCTCTCCCGCGAAGCCCAGATCATCAGCCGCTACCGCACCTCGCTCGGCCGCCTCGGCACCGACGTCGCCATGCTGCTCCTGCGCCTGTCCAGGGGCAGCACCACCGGCAGCAAGCAGTGAGCGCCCGATGACCTATGCCTATCTGGGTCCCCAGGGAACGTTCGCCGAAGCCGCTCTGCGGATGCTGCCCGAGGCCGAGGGCGCCGCGTGGGAGCCGTTCGAGACGGTGGGTTCGGCCTTGGACGCCGTGCGCGAGGGCCGGGCGTCGACCGCCCTGGTGCCGCTGGAGAACTCGGTCCGGGGCGTCGTACCGGCGACCCTCGACGAGCTGGCCACCAGCACGAACAGCAAGAACAGCCTGCACATCGTCGCCGAGATCGAACTGCCCGTCGGCTTCGCGCTGATGGCCAAGCCCGGCACCGCCCTGTCGGACGTCAAGCGCGTACTGAGCCATCCGCACGCCCACGGACAGTGCCGCCGGTGGCTGTCCGAGGTGCTGCCGCAGGCCCAGGTGCTGCTCTCCACCTCCACGGCGAGCGGTGCGCGCGAGGTCGCGGAGTCGGACCTGGCCTGTGACGCGGCGATCGCCGCACCCGTGGCCGCCGAGCGCTACGGCCTGACGGTCCTCGCGTCCGGGATCGGTGAGCGCGACGACGCGGTCACCCGGTTCGTGGCCCTGCGCAAGGCCGGACCGGCGCCCGCGCCCACCGGCCACGACCGCAGCTCCTTCCTGCTGCCCGCCGACGAGGCCGGGGGGCGGTCGGTGACGGACGTCCTGGCCGAGTTCCCGCAAGCGGGCATCGACGTGACCTGGGTGCAGGCCTGGCCGGCCGGGACCGGTCTGGGCAGCTACCACTTCTTCCTCGACATCAACGGCCACATCGACGACCGGGAGGTGGGGGAGGCGATCATGGCCCTCCACCGCAGGGGCGTCAACGTCTGCTTCCTCGGCAGCTACCCGCACGCCGGGGACCTCGCGTCCCGGGCGGCGGTCTGCCCCCCGGAGAGCGGATTCGCCAGCCCCGAGGCCTGGCTGGAAGCACTGCGGACCGGTGATGCCTTCGCGGCGTGAGCGTGCCCCACACCCGCCCGCGATCCCGTACCGCAGCGCCCACAGCCATGCACCCACCCGTGCACCCACGCAGAGAGCAGAGAAGAGGAGCGGTGGCAGCCGTCTGCCATCCAGCCGGACATGACCGTGACCGTGCCCCAGCTCGACACGTACCGATCCCTGCCCGCGGCGCAACAGCCCACCTGGCCCGACCCCGAGGCCCTGCGGAGCGTCGTCACCGAACTGGAGTCCTACCCCCCGCTGGTGTTCGCCGGTGAGTGCGACCTGCTGCGCGAGCGGCTCGCCTCCGTCGCCCGGGGCGAGGCGTTCCTGCTCCAGGGCGGCGACTGCGCCGAGGCCTTCGACGGCGTCTCCGCCGAACAGATCCAGAACAAGCTGAAGACCCTGCTGCAGATGGCGGTCGTCCTCACCTACGCGGCCGCCGTGCCCGTCGTCAAGGTCGGCCGGATCGCCGGGCAGTACTCCAAGCCCCGTTCCAACCCGACCGAGATCCGCGACGGCCTCGAACTGCCCGTCTACCGGGGCGACTCGGTCAACGGCAGCGCCTTCACCCCCGAGTCCCGCCGCCCGGACCCTGAGCGGCTGAAGCGGATGTACCACGCCTCCGCCGCCACCTTGAACCTGGTGCGCGCCTTCACCAGCGGCGGCTACGCCGACCTGCGCCAGGTCCACGCCTGGAACCAGGACTTCGTGGCCCTCTCGCCCTCCGGCGAGCGCTACGAGCGACTGGCCACGGAGATCGACAACGCGCTCAACTTCATGCACGCCTGCGGGACCGACCCGGAGGAGTTCCGCACGGCCGAGTTCTTCGCCAGCCACGAGGCCCTGCTGCTCGACTACGAGGCCGCGCTGACCCGGGTCGACTCGCGCAGCGGGCAGTTGTACGACGTCTCGGCCCACATGGTGTGGATCGGCGAGCGCACCCGGCAGCTGGACGGGGCGCACGTGGAGTTCGCCTCCAAGATCCGCAACCCGATCGGCGTCAAGCTCGGACCGGCCACCACGCCGGACGACGCGCTGGCGCTGATCGACCGGCTCGACCCGGACCGGGAGCCCGGCCGGCTGACCTTCATCACCCGGATGGGGGCGGGCACGGTCCGCGACCGCCTCCCCGGGCTGGTGGAGAAGGTCACCGCGTCCGGCGCCCGGGTGGTGTGGCAGTGCGACCCGATGCACGGCAACACCTTCTCCTCCGAGAGCGGCTACAAGACCCGCAGGTTCGACGACGTGCTGGACGAGGTCAAGGGCTTCTTCGAAGTGCACCAGGGGCTGGGGACCCACCCCGGCGGCATCCACGTGGAGCTGACCGGCGACAACGTCACCGAGTGCGTCGGCGGCGGCGACGAGATCCTGGACGCCGACCTGAAGCAGCGCTACGAGACCGCCTGCGACCCCCGGCTCAACCGCCGGCAGTCGCTGGACCTGGCCTTCCTGGTCGCGGAGATGTACCGCGACCGCGAGCACAGCGGGGCGGGGTAACCGCCATGGGGAGATTGCGCTGGCTCACCGCCGGGGAATCGCACGGCCCCGCGCTGGTCGCGACGCTGGAGGGGCTGCCCGCCGGGGTCCCGATCACCACGGACGACGTGGCCGACCACCTCGCCCGGCGCAGGCTCGGCCACGGCCGGGGCGCGCGGATGAACTTCGAGCGCGACGAGGTCACCTTCCTCGGCGGCGTACGGCACGGCCTGACCATGGGGTCGCCGGTCGCGGTGATGGTCGGGAACACCGAGTGGCCCAAGTGGGACAAGGCCATGGCGGCCGACCCGGTGGATCCGGACGTGCTGGCCGCGCTGGCCCGCAACGCGCCGCTCACCCGGCCCCGGCCCGGCCACGCGGACCTGGCCGGCATGCAGAAGTACGGCTTCGACGACGCGCGGCCGGTCCTGGAACGGGCCAGCGCCCGGGAGACCGCGGCGCGCGTCGCGCTCGGCGCCGTGGCCCGCTCGTACCTGAAGGAGACGGCCGGGATCGAGATCGTCTCGCACGTGGTGGAGCTGGCCACGGCCAAGGCTCCGTCGGGCCTGTGCCCCGAGCCGTCCGACGTGGAGCGGCTCGACGCCGACCCGGTGCGCTGCCTCGACCTGGCCGCGTCGAAGGAGATGGTCGCCGCGATCAACCGGGCGCACCGGGACGGTGACACGCTCGGCGGCGTCGTCGAGGTGCTGGCGTACGGCGTGCCGGTGGGCCTCGGCTCGCACGTGCACTGGGACCGGCGCCTCGACGCCCGGCTGGCGGCGGCGCTCATGGGCATCCAGGCGATCAAGGGGGTCGAGGTCGGCGACGGCTTCGACCTGGCGCGGGTGCCCGGCTCCCGGGCCCACGACGAGATCGTCGCCACCGAGGACGGCATCCGGCGCTCCTCCGGCCGCTCCGGCGGCACGGAGGGCGGGCTGACCACCGGCGAACTGCTGCGGGTGCGGGCGGCGATGAAACCGATCGCGACGGTGCCGCGGGCGCTGGCCACGGTCGACGTGACCACGGGCGGTCCGGCCAGGGCGCACCCCCAGCGCTCGGACGTCTGCGCCGTCCCGGCGGCCGGGATCGTGGCCGAGGCGATGGTCGCACTGGTCCTGGCGGACGCGGTGTCGGAGAAGTTCGGCGGGGACAGCGTGACCGAGACCCGGCGCAACGTGAAGTCGTTCCTGCGCCACCTCTCCATCCGGTAGGCCGGCTCGGAGGCGGCGGCCCCGGCTTCGGGTATCAGGGGACACCGCGCGACCTGGGCCGGCCACGACGTAGCGTGTCCGTATGGATCTTGGACTGAAGGACCGTGTCTACGTCGTCACCGGAGCCACGCGCGGACTCGGGTACGCCACCGCACGTGAGTTGGCGGCCGAAGGCGCGAAGGTGATCGTGACCGGTCGGGACGCGACCCGCGCCGCGCGGGCGGCGGCCGCGCTGGGCCCGGGGGTGGTGGGCGTGGGGGCCGACAACTCCGACCCGGCGGCGGCCGGGAACCTGGTGGCCGAGGCCCGGAAGCACTTCGGACGTTTCGACGGCATCCTCATCAGCGTCGGCGGCCCGGCCGCGGGCACCACGGCGGACAGCACGGACGAGCAGTGGACGGCGGCCATCGAGTCGGTGTTCCTCGGCGCGATCCGGCTCGCCCGCACGGCAGCGGCCGAACTGGGCGACGGCGGCGTCATCGGCTTCGTCCTGTCGGCCTCGGTACACGAGCCGATCCCGGGCCTGACCATCTCCAACAGCCTGCGCCCCGGGCTGGCGGGCTTCGCGAAGTCCCTGTCGGTGGAGGTGGGCCCGCGCGGCATCCGGGTCGTCGGGCTGCTGCCCGCGCGGATCGACACGGACCGGGTGCGGGAGCTGGACGCGTTGACCGGCGACGCGGCGGCCGCGCGCGCGGCGAACGAAGCCCAGATCCCGCTGGGACGCTACGGGATCGCCGAGGAGTTCGGCCGGGCCGCGGCCTTCCTCCTCTCGCCGGCAGCCTCGTACCTGACCGGCCTGATGCTCCCGGTCGACGGCGGCTTCCGCCACGGCTTCTGATCGCTCCCCGGCCCCCGGCTCGGACCGCCGGGGGCCTCTCGGAGCCGCTCAGCGCAGAGCGGTGGTCCGGTTCGGCGCGTGGACCAGCCTGGTGTACGCCTGCGCCAGAGCGGTCGTCGTCCTGCCCACCGTGAACGCGTTCGAGTCGATGGCGCGGACGGGCTGGACCTCGTAGGCGGTGCCCGTGAGGAAGCACTCGTCGAAATCGCCGAGTTCCCCGGGGCGGATGTGGCGCTCCACTACGCGTATCCCGAGCTCGCGCGCCAACCCGATCACGGTCGCCCGGGTGATGCCCGCGAGGAAGCAGTCCGCGAGGGGGGTGTGCAGCTCCTCCCCGTCCACGAAGAAGATGTTGGCTCCCGTGGCCTCGGCGACGTGGCCGCGGTAGTCGAGGAGCAGCGCGTCGTCGAAGCCGGCGGCGTCGGCAGCGTCCCGTGCCATGGTGCAGATGTTGTACAAGGAGGCCGCTTTGGCCCGGACGGGCGCGGTGTCCGGATCGGGGCGCCGCCAGCGAGAGGTGCCCAAACGGATGCCGGCATTCTTGGCATCGGCCGAGAAGACGTGCGGCCACTCCCACGTGGCGATCGCCACGTGAACGGAGACGCCGGCGCCGGACACGCTGATCTGCTCGCTGCCGCGCCACGCCACCGGCCGGACGTAGCCGTCGCGGATGCCCTGTCTGTCGACGAGTTCGAGCGTCGCCCCGTCCAGCTCGGTGACGGAGAAGGGAATGCGGAAGCCCAGTTCGAGCGCTGAATCGTGAAGCCGCTGCGAGTGCTCGGTCAACTTGAAGACGTGGCCGTCGTAGACCCGTTCCCCCTCGAAGACCCCACCGCCGTAGTGGAGCCCGTGGCTGAGTACGTGCAGGCGGGCGTCCCGCCACGGTACGAAGCGACCGTCGAGCCAGATGTGCCCGTCACGGTCGTCGAGCGCCGGAGCGGTCACTGCTGTCCCTCCACCGGTACGTAGTCGATGCGGACGGTCTGCTCGATGGTGCGGTGGAACTCCTCGGCGTCCTCGGCGCAGGGGTGGTGCGAGAGGATGAAAGCCGGATATCCGGTGAACTCCGGATAGGGCCGTACGACGTCACCCGGATGCAGCATCTGGAGAACGTGGTCCACCCGGGGGTCCTCGGCCAGTTCGTCGAGGCCGTGGATGGCCGCGATCCGTCCGGAACCGCCGCAGGGCACGATGTAGTTGGCCGCGGCCCCGATCGCCCGGGCGGGTTGCGCCGGCGGTCCGGGCAGAGGGCAGGGGTCCAGCCCCGCGGCGATGCGCAGCGCGTCCGCCGCCAGGTCGGCTCCGGTGACGTGTGCGGCGATGTAGTGGGAGACGCCGGAGCCGCCGACGCGGGCGCCGAGTTCCAGCAGGTAGGGCCGACCGCCGTCGCGCAGCCGCAGTTCGGTGTGGGTCGGACCGTCGGTGACCCCGAGGGCGCCGTGGGCGGCGACGACCTCGCGCACCAGGTCTTCCTGAACGTGCGGCGGGAGCGGGGCAGGGGCCCGGTAGACGCCCTCTTCGAAGTGCGGGCCGACCGGCTGGCCCTTGTAGCCGATGGACAGCACCTGCACCTCACCGCGATGGGCGAGGGACTCCACGGCGTATTCCGGGCCGTCCAGGTACTCCTCCACGACGAGGCCCGCGACGTGGCTCATGCTGTCCCGGCAGACCTGCCAGACCTCTTCGACGACGGCACGGAGCTGCTGCGGGCTGTCGGCCTTGGTCACGCCGAGGCTGGAGAAGCCGTTGGCCGGCTTGACCACCACCGGAAACGTGAGGCGGGCGGCGGCGGCCCACTCGCCCGGGTCGTCGAGGACGACGAAGTCCGGTACGTTCAGCCCCGCTTCGGCCAGCCGGCGACGCATGATCCGTTTGTCCTGCACGGCCCTTGCCGTCTCGCTGCCCAGCCCCGGAAGGCCGAGCGCCTCGGCAGCGTCGGCGACGAAGGGCACCGCGGGGTCGTACGGGGTCGTGATGCCGTCGAACGGGGCCCTCTCGTGGCGTTCGCGCAGGATGCCCAGCGCCTTGGCCGGATCGCCCTCCACGTCCAGGGGGAGCACCTCCACCACGGCGGGAGGCAGCCGGTCCGCGGACACGCACTCGTCGGGGCGCGGGACGAGCACGATGTCGATGCCGGCCCGGTGCGCGCCTTCGAAGATCCAGGGCAGTGAGAGTCGCTGGTATACCAGGACGACGGTGGGGCGTGGGGGGTGCAGTTCCGTCACGGTGTACTTCTTTCGGGCTTGGTCCGGATCGGCGGGTGGTCGTGCTCCGTGGCCGGCACGCGGACCGGTACGACCGTCATCCACACGCCCGCCGAGCACAGTGCGAGGAAGAGGAGGGAGGCGACCCCGGGCGCGTCCGCCGCACCCCGTGCCCACTCCCCCAGGCGCACCAGGAACGGCACCACCAGTGCGACGGAGGAGGTGAACAAGGGGCCCTTGCGCAGGATCAGTTCATGGGAGATGACGAAGACGGGGGCGGTGAGCAGCACTCCGAGCACCGCGACTGAGGCCCACTGGACGGCGCTGATGGCGCCGAGCGGCACGCATACGGCTGTGGTCAGACCGAGCATGACCGTGCCCGCGCCGGTGACCGCCGGAAGGGCGGCGAGCGGCGGGACGTCGGCCATGTGCGTGCGGTAGACGTAGCCGTACAGGGCGTACGCGAACGTCCCGGCCAGGGCGAGGACGACCCCGGACACGAGCACTCCGGTTCCGCCGCCGGCAGTCGCCCGGCCGTCGTCCAGCGCATAGCCCAGGGCCGCCGCCACGGCGAGCAGGGTGCCCAGGACCCGGCGGGCACCTGCTTGTTCGCGGAAGGCGACGATGCCGATCACGAAGGTGATGCAGGGCAGGAGGGACACCACGAGGCCGACCCGGGAGGCGCCGATCCGGTCGACGCCGAGCAGCGTTCCCGTGTAGTACGCGAAGAAGCCCAGGAACGCGAGCAGCGCGACGGCCCGGGGCTTGCCGCCGGTGAGCCGTATCGCCGCCCACGTCCGCGGCCGCAGTGCGGAGATCGCGCCGATGACGAGGAAACTCGCCGCGGTGCGGCCGGCCGCCACGGCCAAGGCCGGCGTGTCGCTGACCAGTTCGCCGGAGACCACCCATCCCGCGGCCAGGAGCAGCACCATGAGGCAGGACAGGGCCGGGGTTGTGAGGCGGGCGCTCCACCGACTCTCACCTCTCATGACGCAGGCTCACCACTCCGCGTCCGCGAACCGCAGCGGGGGCAGGTCGGCCAGCGTCCGCTTGGCCCTCAGGAGGACGCGCTGGTCCTCGGTGAAGCCGAACCGCTGCTTCGCTTCACCGGGGGGCAGGTACGCGCGGACGAGTTCCCTGGCCGCGGCCCGGTACTCGTCGTCGCTTCGGACACGCTCCTCGAGCTGTTCGACGGTGGCGACGTACGCGCGCAAGGCGTCGAAGGTCTTGTCCCAGTCCAGCTGGAGCAGGCCGTCGGCCTCGGGCGACTCGGTCAGCGCGTGGTGGCGGCGCAGCCAGGAGTAGAGGAAGACGCCGGTGCCCGAATCGAAATTGCGCGTCGCGTCGTCGGCCTGCGGGTAGCGGAAGACGCGCTCCAGCAGGATCATGGCGATCTGCTCCCGCGCCAGCGGAACTCCGCCGTCCGCGCAGGCGAGGACGGTCTTGGCGTCGACCTTGGTCTCCTCCAGGAGGCCGACGAACCAGTTCATCTTCAACGTGATGTGCTGGTCGAAGGGCCAGCGGCCCTGGTAGTGCATGGAGTCGTGCAGGTATCCCCAGATCGCACGGGCCTCGTAGCAGACCTCCGGCGCCAGACCGGACGAGGCCCGCGGTACGGAATCCGCGGTGAGGACCGCCTCGGCTCCCGGCAGGGCATAGGTCTCGTGGATCTTGCGCATCTTGTTGTAGAAGAACATCGCGTACGGCTGGTCTTCCACCTTGTCGCGCGCGGCGACGTTCTCGGGGAAGAACACGAGGCAGTTGCCGTGTGCGAACCCGTGGCTCCCCGCGACGAGCACCAGGGACTGGCAGTTGTTCTTGGGGTGGGGGAAGGAGGTGGCCAGTTGCGGCAGGGCGTCGGGTTCCTTGCGCAGTGCGAGGAAGCAGTCGAGCCGCTTGCCGACGGGCGGCACGCTGTTGGTGGTCTGCGCGGGAGCCAGGAAGAACACGTGCCCGCCGTCGGCCGGCGGTGTGAGCGCGTCCCGGGAGCGGGCGAAGTCCGGCGCGCTGTCCAGGCCCTCGGAGAGCCAGCCGTCCACGTCCGCCGCCAGCGCGGCGGCCTGACCCGGCTGTCCGTTGCGGACGTACCAGGCGGTGGCCTCGTCCCGGATCTCGGCGAGCAGTTCCCCATCGGCGGTCCGCGGCGCCGTCACCGTGCCGTTGTCGGCCTGCCGCAGGCGGAAGCGATTGACCTTGGGGATCAGGGATGAGGCGAGTTCGCCCGCCTCGGCGCGCAAGGCTGCGCTGAGCGGGGCGGTAGCGGTGGCGGTGGCGGTGGCGGTCACAGCGCTGCTCCCGCGCCGTCCGGCCGGCCGGCCGCGGCGAGCACCTGGTGGATGGTGAAGACCATGGGCACCGGGCCGAAATCGCGAAGGACACGCATCCCGTGCCGTTCGGCGGCGACGATGGTGGTGATGCAGCCATCGCTCAGGTCGGCCGCGCAGTCGATGGCGGCCTGGGAATTGCTCAGCACCAGGCGGGGCTCGGCTTCCGGCGGGACCAGTCCGACCGGGGCCGGATGCGTGGAGACGGTGCGGGGAGCGTCCGCTCCCATGCTGGCCAGGACCATGTTGTGCGTCGGCATGATGAAGCTGTCGACCATGTGCAGCCGGTGCAGGTTCCCGAAGGTCAGGGTGTGTAACGCCGGATAGACGGCGCAGGCGGCGAGCGCGTGCTCCCCGTCGTGCGGGACCGCCTCGAGGGCGTCCTCGAGTGACGCGTGGAGTTCGACCGTGCCGCCGGTCCCCCGGCGCCGCAGCCATTCATGGGCGGCGGCCTCGAGGTTCGTCCCCTGCGGGCCGAGTGTGTGGACGTGGCGGATGCCGTCGGTACCTATGCCGGTGCGCTGGCGGGGCTCAGCGGTCGTAGTCAAGTTTCCTCCTGGATGCGTCCCGGGCCATCACCCGGAACGGCCGCTCGTCGGGGCTACGGATCTCGCCCGTCCAAGTGATCAAACATCCCGGCGCTCTCACGCACAAAGCAATTCGCGTGTGCTTCTCGCATGCCAAGATCCAAGATGGCGAAAATTCGGACGATTGCCACCATCAGCGCCCCGCTGTCATGGACCTCGTCTCCTCACTCGGGAGATCGGAGCCCTGGGCGGCAGTCGGCGCCTCGGCGGCAGCGGCCTTGCGCGCCGCCAGCTTCCCCTGGGTGACGGCGAGAGCGGCGCCGGCGAGGAGGACCAGTGCCCCCGTGCCCTGCAGCCAGCCGAAGGACTCGCCGAGGAGGAGCGTTGCGCACAGGGTGTTCACGACGGGCACGGTGAACATCATCAAGGAGGCGTTCGCGGGCCCGACGGCGCCGACCCCGCGGTAGTAGAGCAGGTTGGCGACGGCCGCGGCGCCGATGGCCAGGTAGACGGTGTTCAGCCAGACGCTGGAGGGGAGCGCGCCCCACTGGACGTCCACGAGGTCGGGAGCGGCGAACACGGCCAGCAGCACGGCGCCCGCGCACGTCGCGTACGTGGTGGCGCGCAGCGGTTCGACTCCGGACAGGACGCGCTTGCCCAGCAGGGTGTACGCCGCCCAGCACACGGCGCTGAGGAGGAACAGGGCGTCGCCCCAGAGCCGGGACGACCCTCCGTGGGCACCGCCGCCGGCGCCCACGAAGAAGATCACCGCTCCGGTGAGCCCCAGGGCAAGGCCCGTCACCCGGCCCCATGCCGCCTGTTCCTTGCCGGTCACGAGCAGGAAGGTACTGGTCAGGACCGGGCTCATGACCGGGATGAGGATGCCGGCGTCCAAGGACGGGGCCAAGGACAGGCCCCAGAAGAAGAAGCCGTTGTAGGCGAAGACCCCCACCACGCCGGCCGCCGCCGCACGCCACTTGGCGGGCCCCGGGACGGGCTTCTTGCGGTCGGCGAACATCCACATGGCCAACAGGAGGGCGATGGCGCCGCCGCCGAAGCGCAGGAGGGCGCCCACGGAGTGGGGCACGTGCTCCACGACGGCCTTGCTGCTGGAGAAGGCGCTCCCCCAGAGCACCATGGTCACCAACAGGTACAGATAAGGACTGTTGAAGCTCTTCTTTGTGTCCATCCTCGGACTCTGCCAGGGGTCCGCCCCACCTGACTTGAACGCTCGTGCGCAGGTCACAATGAGCTTATGGGTACGACGAACGGCTGGGTCGAGTACTGGCGGGACGGCAGTCGCCCGATCGAAGCCATGCAGGCGCACTTCTTCGACCACGTCTACTCCCTGCACAGCCACGACGCGTATTCCTTCGGCGTCACCGACGTCGGTGCGCAGAGTTTCCGCTGTCGCGGAGCAGACCACACGAGCGGCGCCGGCATGGTCATGGCATTCAACCCCGACGAGGTCCACGACGGCCGCGCGGCCGTCGAGTTGGGCTACCAGTACCGCATCGTGCACATCGGCCCGTCGGTCGTCTCCGAGATCCTCGCCGACGCCTCGGACGGGCGCACCGGCGGCATGCCCCTCTTCATGAAGCCGGTCCTGACCGATCCCGTGCTCACGGGGGCCCTGACGCGCCTGCACGCCGCTCTCGTCGGCCGCTCCGGCTACCTGGTCCGGGAGGAACGGCTGACCGCGGCCGTCCTCGCGATGGCGGAGCGGGGGGCGACCCGGGCTCCCCGCAGCAGGACGCTGACGGGGCTGGCACAGCGACAGGCCGCCCGCCGCGCACGCGCCCTGCTGAGCGAGGCGTTCCTCGAGCCGATCTCGGCGGACGACCTGGCCAAGGCGGCCGGCTGTAGTCGCTTCGCCGTGTACCGCGCCTTCCGGCAGGAGTACGGAATGCCGCCCAGCGACTACCAGCGCATGCTGAGGCTCCGCCGGGCACGGGGTTTGCTGACCGGCGGCATGCCGCCGGCGGACGCCGCCCTGTCCGCGGGGTTCTCCGACCAGGCGCACTTCAATCGCTGGTTCAAACGCACGTACGGGGTCACTCCGGGAACGTTCCAGCGCGCCGTGTTGTGACGTGTGAAGTGGCGGGGCAGGGCGAGGCACGGGCAGCGCCCGTCGCCCCGCCACCCCACGGGCGTCAGGAGCCGACGGTGACGGTCTCGGCGGATGCGGCCTGCGAAGGGGCGGCCTCCTTCACGGAGGGCGGTGGAAGCCGGGGATCGGGCCGGACCCCGGTGACGCGCAGCAGGGGCGTGGTCATGAGCGTGGTGACCAGCGCCACGATGGTCAGCAGACCGAGCATCTCCTCGTTGATGATGTGCGCCTCGTAACCGATCTGGAGCACGACCAGTTCCGTCAGCCCACGGGCGTTGAGCAGCACTCCCAGCGTGAGCGCCTCTCCCCGGGGCAGCCCGGTGAGCCACGCACACAGACTCGGCCCGAGGATCTTTCCGGCCGTCGCGACGGCCAGCAGGCCGAGCAGGGCTATGCCGGCGCCGCCGTCGAGGTGGAGGGAGCTCAGGTCCACGCTGAGGCCGAATCCCAGGAAGAAGAACGGCAGCAGGACGCTCTTGGCCGTGGCGGCGAGCGGGGCGGCCGCGGCCATGGCCCGCTTGTGGTGGTGCGGCCAGGCGAGTCCGGCCAGAAGCGCGCCGATGAGCTGGTGGATGCCGAGCGAGGCGGTGAGGGTCGCGGAGAGACCTATCAGCACCACCAAGAACAAGGTGATGGTCGGGGTGTTTCCCCGCTCGCTCGCGTGATCGGGCCATTTGGCCAGGAGCCGGCGCAGCGGGCCGAGGAAGACGGCGGCCACCGCCAACGCCGCGAGCGCGCTGCCCAGTACCGCCGTGGGAGCCGTCCCGTGGGCCAGGGCCAGGATCACCGACAGGGCCAGCCAGCTGCCGCCGTCGCCCACGGCTGCGGCGAAGAGGCTCAGCTGACCCGGCCGGGTCCGCGAGAGCCGCAGGTCGTGGAGGATGCGCGCGAGAACCGGGAAGGCCGTGATGCTGAGCGCGCAGCCGATGAACAGGACGAAAGCCAGGGGGCGTACGCCGTCGGCCATGTACTCGTCCATGAGCGGCAGCGCCGCCAGCGCGCCGGCCGCGAAGGGGACGAGCAGGGACGCCTGACTGATCATCACCGCCCGGCGTGCCGCACCCCGCAGCTGCATGGACGCGAGCTCTTGACCCACCCCGAACATGAACAGTACAAGGCCGAGTTGGGCCAGGCCGTTGAACAGCGGGAGGATCTCGGCCGGAAACACCCACCCGGCCACATCAGGGGCAACCTTGGTGAAGAGGGTCGGACCCAAGAGAATTCCGGCCGCGATCTCCCCGGTCACTCTCGGCTGACCCAGTCTGCTCGCCAGCCATCCCATTATGTGAGACACACAGAGAACCACCGCAACGCCCAGAAAGAAGTGCCCCACCGTGTCCAAAAGCGGCTCACCAGTGGCTTCCGCTCCACCCCGGAATGGCTTATTCCTTACCCAGGCCGCTGCCGCCAGCACCACGCCTACGGGTAAGAGGATGGTGGCAAAGAGGGCGGTATACGTCTTCCAGCGCGTGCCGTCCCGAGCAGGTGTCGGCCGATGCATTCGAGCCAACTCCCTTCCTGAGCTGTGGTTTTGCGGATGGTCCAATGTGAGCCAACCCCACCCGCCCATACCGCGTCCACCTCGAGTGGCTTAGATCACAACCTCCTTGTCAAGGCGTGATCAACTATGCCAATGTCACGATTCGCGACAGGCGCTGGACAGTATCCCGTCCCATAGTTTGAGACGCGCTTGCATCAGAACGATGGGGGTATTTTCGTGGCGGGCATGGAACTCTTCAATCCAACCGATGACGGCCTCCTGGATTTATTCCGCAGTTCGATCGCCATCGATCCGGAGCGTATTGCTCTCTCTTGTGAAGAGCAGCGTTTCTCCTACCGCCAGTTGGAAGAGTGGTCGGATACGATCGGTTGGCTGCTCCAAGAGAACGGCGTGCGCCCCGGCGACCGGGTCGCCCTTCGGATGCCCCCCGGACCCGAGGCCGTGGCCTCCATGCTCGGCATCCTGAAGGCCGGGGCCGCCTACGTTCCGCTGGACGTCCGACACCCGCCGACCAGGAAGAACTTCATCCTCGCCGACAGCGGGGCGACCGTACTCGCGGGCGAACCCGGGGACGGCATTCCCGAGGGCACGCTCTCCGCTGTGATCACGACGGAAGAGATCCAGGAGCTGGTCCACCACCCCGCACGGCGGCCCACGGGACGCGGGCCCGGTGCACAGGACACCGCCTACGTGATCTACACGTCGGGCACCACCGGAAAGCCCAAGGGCGTGCCGGTGCGCCACGGTCACGCGGTCGCCCTGTTCGAGGCCGCGCCGGCCGTATTCGACTTCAATGCCCAAGACCGTTGGCTGCTCTTCCACTCGATCGCCTTCGACTTCTCGGTCTGGGAAATCTGGGGCGCCTTCAGCACCGGTGCCGAACTCGTGGTCCTGCCGCACTGGGCGGCTCGATCGCCCGAGAAGTACCTGGGTGTGATCGCCGATCAGGGCATTACCGTCCTGAATCAGACCCCCACGGCATTCGCGACGCTGGCCGATGTTTCCCTGCGCACCGGCCGAGGCCTGCCCGAGCTGCGCTATGTCATATTCGGCGGCGAGAAACTGGCCCCGGCCACGCTGGTCCCCTGGGCCAAGCAGTACGGGCTGAGCAGTCCTCGCCTGGTGAATGGCTACGGGATCACGGAAACCACCGTTTTCACCACCTTCCACGAGGTGGGCGAGAATGACCTGGTCTCGGACATCTCGATCATCGGCAGCGCGTTGCCCGGATTCACCATGCGCGTGGTCGACGACGAAGGCAGGGACGCACCCGACGGCGACACGGGCGAACTGTGGCTCGCCGGCCCCCAGGTGACCGAGGGCTATCTCAACAGGCCGGACCTCACGGATGCCAAATACCCCGTGTCCGCGAACCCGGACACGGGCGAAACGCAGCGGTATTACCGATCCGGGGACCTGGTGAAACGGCTTCCCGACGGAAATCTCGTGTACGAAGGGCGCGCGGACCTTCAGGTCAAGCTCCGCGGCTACCGCATCGAACTGAGCGACATCGAGGCCGCGGTACGCCGCCACGACAACGTGCTCGACGCGGTGGTCCAGACACGCCGGTTCAAGGCCGGCGACGAGCGGCTCGTCTGCGCGTACGTGGCACGGGATCAAGCGACTCCCCTGGAGACGGCCGAACTCCGCAGGCACATGAAGGATCTGCTGCCGTCCTACATGCACCCCGCTCGATACATGCGGCTGACGGAGCTGCCGAGCACCGTCAACGGAAAAGTGGACCGGGCCGCTGTCGCCCGGTCATGGAATGAAACGGATGTGACAGATGAGTGAGACGACCCGCAGCGAGACCGCCCTCGACGAGGCCTCGCGGCTGATCCTCGAATGGTCCGCCGAGCTGCTCGAGGAGCCGGCGACCGCCGAGGACAACTTCCTCGACCTGGGCGGTCACTCCGCTCTCGCCCTTGAGCTGAACGATCGCATCAAGGAGCGCTTCCACGTCGAAGCCGATATGCAGCTCCTCTTCGAGCGCAGCCTCGGTGATGTCGCCGCCTCCGTAGTACGTGCCGCTGAAGCCTCCGCAAAGATCGGATGACAACGATGACCACGACTGACAAGACGTCCTTCTCCCTGACCGAGGACGAGATCGCACAGTTCGAGCGGGACGGTTTCCTCGGCCCCATCAAGATCTACGAGGTGGAGGAGATGGAGGAGCGCTGGAAGACCATCCAGCGCGAGCTGCGCGACCGCTCCCACGCGATCTACCCCGAGGGCGCCGGCAAGGCGAGCAGCATTTCCAACTACGACCGCCACCTGGACATCGACCTCCTGTCCGAGCACATCATGAAGCAGGAGATCGTCGACCGCGTCGCCTCCATCCTGGGCCCGAACGTCCTGTGCTGGCGCAGCGAGTTCTTCCCGAAGTTCCAGGGTGACGAGGGCACCGACTGGCACCAGGCGGCGAACTTCGCGCACGCCAGCGGCACGCCGCAGATCGTCTGGCCCTCGGAGGACGGGCAGCCCGCGTTCGGCGGAACCATCACGGTATGGACCGCCTTCACGCACTCCACCAAGGAGAACGGCTGCCTGCAGCTGATGCCCGGCACTCACACGTACATGAACTACGACGAGTCGAAGGGCATGGACTACAACGCCGAGGCCTTCAACGAGTCGGAGAAGGACGGCATCAAGCGCGGGTTCTTCGGCTACGACTACCGCCAGCTCCAGAAGGACCCCAACTGGAAGCCGGACGAGTCCAAGGCGTTCCCCCTCGTGATGAAGCCCGGTGAGTGCGTCATCTTCTGGTCGACGCTGATGCACGCCTCGCTGCCGCACACCGGTACCAAGAAGGACTACCGGATGGGCTACGCCGCACGCTTCGTCCCCACCCAGGTGCAGGTCTACCCCGGCACCGATGAGGTCAGCGAGTACGGCGGCGGCATCGTCCTCGACAACTACGGCACCGTACTGGTGGCCGGTGAGGACGAGTACGGACACAACCGCAGGGCCAAGGAGAGCCAGCGCGGCTTCGAGTTCGTCCCCCACCAGGTGGGCTGACACGCCCGTTACGGGATCGGTGGCGGGGGCGACGCCCCCGCCACCCTCGGTCCGCACGCAGAAGGCAGGGAGACATGACCGCGTATCCACTCATCCTGCTCCACCACGCGGGTGGTTCGGCCAGGTTCTTCGATCCTCTGGTCAAGGCACTGCCCGCGGAGATCGAACCGATCCCGGTCGAGCTGCCGGGACGCGGCCGCAGATGGCGAGAGGCCCCGGCTACGTCCGCGGACGAAGCGGTCGACTCGCTGATGGACGCCGTCACGTCCGTCGAGGGCGAGTTCGCGATCTTCGGTCACAGCCTGGGCGCGTACGTCGGACTGGCCCTGGCCGCCAGGGTGGAGGAGACGACGGGTCGCAGCCGCTGCTCCACGCTGTTCGCTTCGGCGAACGCGGGGCCCCAGGGGGCTGTGCTTCCCTTCGAAGGGTCGCCGCTGCTGACCACCGACGAAGAGATCTTCGACATCACGGAGAAGTCCGGCGGGGGCCTCTCGCCGCAGATCCTGGAGCACCCCCAGCTCCGCCGGCGGACCGCTGACCTCCTGAGGGCCGACTTCGCGGTGTCCGAGTCGTTCCTCTCCAAGCAGAGGCGGACCGTCACGGAAGCGGGCATCATCGTGTGCTCCGGGACCGAGGACATCTTCTCCGACTCCCAACTCGACCAGTGGCGAATGAACTCGACACAGCAGACCGAGTTCCACCGCTTCCCTGGCGGCCACTTCTACCTCGAACAGAACGTGGACGCGGTGGTGAGGGTCATCGCGGGCCGGCTCCTGCCGTCGAGCTAGTGAACGTACGCGAGCTTCGTTCCCGGCTGCTCGCGCTGGCCCGGGAGGCGGGCCTGCCGGGGGCCGGTGTGGGCGTCCGAAGGATCGTCGACACCGGCCCGCCGCCGTACGTGCCGGATCTCGACCGCGGGTTCCGCGTCTCACCGCGCCGCCGTCGGGAGTACCTCGCCGGCCGCGCCGCCGCGGCGGACGCACTGGCCGGACTGGGACTGAGCGGGTACCCGGTCGCCAGGACACCTCGCGGCGTTCCGATCTGGCCACCGGGCCTGGCGGGCAGCATCTCCCACTCGGCACACTGGGCCGTGGCCATCGCCGTGTCCGCCGATGTGGCGGCGCACTGCGGGATAGACGTGGAAGAACCCGCCGACCAGGCCGACCCCGCGGCCCTGGAGCTTCACAGCGCGCGCGAAGCGGTCTACAAGGCGATGTCCCCGGGTAGCGGGCTCTCCTTCCACCCCGAGCAGTGGCCCCTGACCAGGTCCACGGCGGACGGCCGTTGGACGGTGGGACAGCTCCCCCTGGGCCCGTCCATCCCCCGGCTGGTCAGCTTCTCCTCCCGGCACATCCACGTGTCGCTCGCCGTCTGCGATGACGCCGCGGGCAACAGCCTCGCCGGCGTGTGCGGCGGGGAGGCGATGGAACGAACAGGGCCCGTACCCCCGGAGGTGGGGGTACGGGCCCTGTTCGTTCGGGCTATGCCTTGCGGAGGCGGAAGGTCAGGGTGAGGGGCTCGTCCGTGAAGGGGTCGCCGTACGTTCCGTCCGCCTCGCCGGGGGCGAAGTCCGTGCACAGGACTTCGTCCGCGATGAGGGCCGCGTGGTCGGTCAGGGCGGTGACGACTTCGGGGTCGGTGGCGGACCAGCGCAGGGCGATGCGGTCTGCGACGTCCAAGCCGGAGTTCTTGCGGGCTTCCTGGATCAGGCGGATCGCGTCGCGGGCCAGGCCGGCGAGTTTCAGCTCGGGGGTGATCTCCAGGTCGAGGGCGACCGTCGCGCCGGAGTCGGAGGCCACCGACCAGCCCTCGCGGGGGGTTTCGGTGATGATGACCTCCTCGGGGCCGAGGGTGACCGGTTCACCGTTGACCTCGACTTCGGCCGTCCCCGACCGCAGGGCCAGGGACAGGGCGGCCGCGTCGGCTGCGGCCACGGCCTTCGCGACGTCCTGGACTCCCTTGCCGAAGCGCTTGCCCAGCGCCCGGAAGTTGGCCTTGGCGGTGGTGTCCACCAGGGACCCGCCGACCTCCGAGAGGGAGGCCAGGGAGGAGACGTTGAGCTCTTCGGTGATCTGCGAGCGCAGCTCGGGGGAGAGGGTGTCGAAGCCCGCGGCTGCGACCAGTGCCCGTGACAGGGGCTGGCGGGTCTTGACGCCCGATTCCGCGCGGGTGGCGCGGCCCAGTTCGACGAGGCGGCGTACGAGCTG
>NZ_JBHXSC010000048.1:0-57858 GCF_042716505.1 Streptomyces sp. NPDC058674 | reverse complement strand
GAAGGCCATCGCGAAGCGACGCGACGACGAAGGAGGAGCGCCCTTGAGGGACCGGCCCGACCCGGAGAGACGATGAGACTGACGGGAAACCCCCATACCTGTCCATTCCCGCCCCGCCGAAGCCCCCGCCCCCACCACCCCCGCCCCGCCCCCACCCCCCTTCCGACCGTTTGTGACGACTCTTCGGCACCTCATGACATAAGCGGACATACCCTCCGTCCGCTTGCTACGTTTCCCACATGACCGCTCTGACGGCGAAGGTGGCGGAGCCCGCGCCCCCGCCTCCCGATGCCCGCGCCCCCCGGCGCCGCGGCGTCGAGCTCGCGCTCCTCTGCGGCGCCGTCCTGATCGCCGTCCTCGGTCATCTCCACGTCGGCTTGGCCACCACCGGCCACGTGCCCCGCTCCGCCGACCGCTACGCCGCCGGCCTCGCCGCCGCCGCGCTGGTCGCACACCTCGCCGTGCGGCTGCGGGCTCCGTACGCCGACCCCCTCGTGCTCCCGATCGCCGTACTGCTCAACGGCCTCGGCCTCGTCCTCATCCAGCGCCTCGACGTGACCACCCCGGCCCACCTCACCGCCGACGACCAACTCCTCTGGTCCGCACTCGGGCTGGCGCTCTTCGTGCTCGTCGTCGTGCTGCTCCGCGACCACCGGGTGCTCCAGCGGTACGCGTACCTCTCCGTCGCCGCCGCCCTCGCCCTGATGCTGGTCCCCGTCTTCTTCCCGGCGGTCAACGGCGCGCACATCTGGATCCGGTTCGCCGGCCTGTCCTTCCAGCCGGGGGAGTTCGCCAAGATCCTGCTCGCCCTCTTCTTCGCCGCCTACCTCGCCGCGAACCGCACCGCGCTCGCGCTCACCGGCCGCACGCTGTTCTGGAAGCTCCGGCTCCTGCCCGGCCGTGTGCTCGGGCCGATCCTCGCGATCTGGCTGCTCAGCGTCGGCGTCCTGATCCTGGAGCGGGACCTCGGCACCTCGCTGCTCTTCTTCGGACTGTTCGTGATCATGCTGTTCACCGCCACCGGGCGGATCGGCTGGATCGCGATCGGCCTGGTCCTGGCCGGGCTGGGCGCGTACGCCGTCGGGACCTTCGAACCGCACGTGAACAGCCGCGTGGACGACTGGCTGAATCCTTTCGCCTCCATCGAGCGCGGCGAGGGCCCGGGCCAGCTGGCCCAGTCCCTCTTCGCGTTCGGCGCCGGCGGCCTCCTCGGGGCCGGCCTCGGGCACGGCCAGTCCTTCCTCATCGGCTTCGCCGCCAAGTCGGACTTCATCCTGGCCACGGCGGGCGAGGAGCTCGGCCTCGTCGGCCTCACCGCGATCCTGCTCCTGTACGGGCTCCTCGTCTCCCGCGGATTCCGCGCCGGCCTCGCCCTGCGCGACCCCTTCGGCCGGCTGCTGGCCACCGGGCTCGCCTCGATCGTCGCCCTCCAGGTGTTCGTCATCGCCGGCGGGGTCACCGGGCTGATCCCGCTCACGGGCATGGCGATGCCCTTCCTGGCCCAGGGCGGCTCCTCCGTCGTCACGAACTGGATCATCGTCGCCCTGCTGGTCCGGCTCAGCGACAGCGCCCGCAGGCCCGAGCCGCAGGAGGCCCCGGCGTGATCCGCTACATCCGCTGGTGCGCGTACTTCTGCGCCCTGCTGCTGGTCGCCCTGCTGGTGAACATCGCCCGGGTGCAGGTCTGGGAGTCCGCCGGCTACGGCGCGAACCCGGCCAACAAGCGCCCCGTCATCGAGCGGTACGCCGAACCGCGCGGGGACATCCTGGTCGAGGGGCGGCCGGTCACCGGCTCCCGGGACAGCGGCCAACTCCTGCGCTTCGAGAGGACGTACGCGAACGGGCCGCTCTACGCACCGGTCACCGGATACTCCTCCCAGACGTACGGGACCAGCTTCGTCGAGCGCGCCGAGGACGCGGTCCTGTCGGGGACCGACCCGGGGCTGTCGGCCTTCCCGCTCTGGTACGACCTCACCCGCGGCCGCCCGGGCGGGGGGAACGCCCTCACCACCCTCCGGGCCGGGATGCAGCGGGCCGCGTACGCCGGTCTCGCCGGCAAGCGCGGGGCGGTGGCCGCGGTGGAACCGGCCACCGGGAGGATCCTCGCGCTGGTCAGCAGCCCCTCCTACGACCCGGCCGTGCTGTCGGGCACCGGCCCGCGGGTCAAGGAGGCCTGGGACCGGCTGAACGCCGATCCGGCCAGGCCGATGCTCAACCGGGCGCTGCGCGAGACGTATCCGCCGGGGTCCACCTTCAAGATCGTGACGGCGGCCGCCGCCCTGGACTCCGGTGCGGTCACCGACGTGGACGCGCCGACCGACACCCCCGACCCCTACCCGCTGCCCGGGACCAGCACGCTGCTGCCGAACGCGGGCACGGGCTGCGAGGACGCCTCGATGGCGGACGCGGTGCAGTGGTCGTGCAACACGGTGATGGCGAAGATCGGCGTGCGGGTCGGGCTGCGGGGGATGGTGGCGGCGGCGCAGCGCTTCGGGTTCAACGCGGAGGGGCTGCGGGTGCCGTCGTGGGTGTCCCGGTCGAACTTCGACACCGACATGAGCCGGGACCAGCTGGCGCTTTCCTCGATCGGGCAGTTCAACACCCGGGCGACCCCGCTCCAGATGGCGATGGTGGCGGCGGCGGTCGCCAACGGGGGCGAGCTGAAGTCCCCCTACCTGGTGGACCGCACCACGCAGGACGACGGCTCCCAGGTCCGCAGCGGGAACCAGCGCTCCCTGGGCCGTGCGATGACCCCGGCCACCGCGATGCGGATGCAGGAGCTGATGGTGAAGGTGGTGGAGAACGGGACGGGTCGCAACGCCGCGATCCCGGGGGTGGTGGTCGGGGGGAAGACCGGCACCGCCCAGCACGGCGTGGGCAACGCGGGGACGCCGTACGCCTGGTTCATCTCCTGGGCGAGGGCGGAGGGTACGGGCCTGCCGGGGGTGGCGGTCGCGGTGGTGGTCGAGGACGCGTCGGCGGTGCGGGGCGACATCAGCGGGAACGGCGCGGCTGCGCCGATCGCCCGCGCGGTGATGGAGGCGGGCCTGTCGGCCCCCTGACGGGAGCGCCCTGTCCGCCCCTGGCGGGAGCGGACCCTTCCGGTGACCGCGCTAGGGGGCGCCGGAGGCGATCGTGTCGTGGACCTCCGCGACCCGCCCGGCCTCCTCCTGCGCGAACCGCTCGCGGTCCAACGCCTCCGCGATCTCCTCGTCCTGGCTCATCAGGAGGTCCAGATTGGAGTTCCCCATCTCGAAGACGCCCATCTCCAGGTACGCCTTCTGCAGTCGCTCGCCCCAGAGCCCGATGTCCTTCACGCACGGCACGATCCGGCTGAACAGCAGCTTCCGGAAGAGGTGCAGGAACTCCGACTGCTCGCTGAACTCCTCCGCCTCCTTCCTCGGGATGCCGAAGTTCTCCAGCACCTCCACCCCGCGCAGCCTGTCCCGCATCAGGTGGCAGCCCTCGATCACGAAGTCCTCGCGCTCGCGCCGCTCGGCGTCCGTCAGCTGCTTGTAGTAGTCGCGCAGCGCCATCCGCCCGAAGGCCACGTGCCGGGCCTCGTCCTGCATCACGTACGCCAGGATCTGCTTCGGCAGCGGCTTGTCCGTCGTGTCGCGGATCATGCCGAAGGCGGCCAGCGCCAGGCCCTCGATGAGGACCTGCATCCCGAGGTACGGCATGTCCCACCGGGAGTCGCGCAGGGTGTCGCCGAGCAGTCCCTGGAGGCTGTCGTTGATCGGGTAGAGCATCCCGACCTTCTCGTGCAGGAAGCGCCCGAAGATCTCCGCGTGCCGGGCCTCGTCCATGGTCTGGGTGGCGGAGTAGAACTTCGCGTCCAGGTCCGGCACGGACTCCACGATCCGGGCCGCGCACACCATCGCGCCCTGCTCGCCGTGCAGGAACTGGCTGAAGTTCCATGCCGCGTAGTGCCGGCGCAGCTCGCCCTTGTCCTTCTCGGTGAGCTTGGCCCAGTGCCGGGTCCCGTACAGGGTCAGCACCTCGTCCGGGGTGCCGAGCGGGTCGTACGGGTCCACCTCGATGCCCCAGTCGATGCGTTTGGCGCCGTCCCACTGCTTGTCCTTGCCCTTCTGGTAGAGGGCGAGGAGCCGCTCGCGGCCACCGTCGTACTCCCAGCTGAAGCGGGCGGAACCGGAGGCGGGCACCTGCCAGACGCCTTCGCCCGGGTCGTTGGTGTAGAGCTCGTGCGTCGACACTGACGCCCCCTCGTCTCACGTACTTCCGTACAGGACCGGACAGTTGGCAGCGTCACACGTTGGTAGACGCGCGGTCAACAAGTCGTGCGCGGGGGATTGACGACCTTGCTGACAAGCAGTCTCATAAGCAGTGACCGCCGGTAGCCCAACGAACGAGGTGTCCGAAGCCATGACGACGGTGACCGATCGAGCCGCCCTGAGGGACGCTCTCGGCCTGCTCAAGGACCGCGAGCAGATTGCCGAGCGGCTCCTCGAATCCTCGGCCAAGCACTCCTTCGACCCCGACAAGGAGCTGGACTGGGACGCCCCGCCCATCGAGGGGAAGTACTACTGGCCGCCGGAGCTGCTCTCGCTCTACGACACCCCGCTCTGGAAGAAGATGGGGGAGGAGCAGCGCATCGACCTCTCCCGCCACGAGGCGGCGTCGCTCGGCTCGCTCGGCATCTGGTTCGAGATCATCCTCATGCAGCTGCTCGTCCGGCACATCTACGACAAGTCGCTGACCAGCAACCACGTCCGCTACGCCCTCACCGAGATAGCCGACGAGTGCCGCCACTCGATGATGTTCGCCCGCATGATCCAGAAGGGCGGCGCACCCGAATACCCGGTCTCCCGCACCCACCACAACCTGGCGCGCGTCCTGAAGACCGTCTCCACCACGCCCGGTTCCTTCGCCTGCACCCTCCTCGGCGAGGAGATCCTCGACTGGATGCAGCGCCTCACCTTCCCGGACGAGCGCATCCAGCCGCTGGTCCGCGGCGTGACCCGCATCCACGTCATCGAGGAGGCGCGGCACGTCCGCTACGCCCGCGAGGAACTGCGCCGCCAGATGCTCACCGCCCCGCGCTGGGAGCAGGAGCTCACCCGGATCAGCTGCGGTGAGGCCGCCCGCGTCTTCTCGCTGGCCTTCGTGAACCCGAACGTCTACGAGAACATCGGGCTGGACCGCCGCGAAGCCGTCGCCCAGGTCAGGGCGAGCGGCCACCGGCGCGAGGTCATGCAGACCGGTGCCAAGCGGCTCACGGACTTCCTCGACGACATCGGCATCCTGCGCGGGGTCGGCCGGAAGCTGTGGAAGAGCTCGGGCCTCCTGGCCTGAGGCGGCCGCCCTCCGGGGCCTGAGGCCGTCGCTCTCCCGGCCTGAGGCGGCTGCTCTCCCGGCCTGAGGCCGACGCGGTGCGGCTACCCTGCGGACATGACCGTACGGGCCTACCGCAGACTGGGCGTCGAGGAGCGGCGAGCCCAACTCCTCGACGCCGCCCTCTCGCTGTTCGCGCACCGCGCGCCGGAGGACGTGTCGCTGGACGAGGTCGCGGAGGCCGCGGGGGTGTCGCGACCGCTCGTCTACCGCTACTTCCCGGGCGGCAAGCAGCAGCTCTACGAGGCCGCCCTGCGCTCGGCCGCGGACATTCTCGAACTGTGCTTCGCCGAGCCCCAGGAGGGCCCGCTGACCCAGCGGCTCTCCCGGGCCCTGGACCGCTACCTGGCCTTCGTCGACGAGCACGACACCGGCTTCTCCGCCCTCCTCCAGGGCGGCAGCGTCGTCGAGACCTCGCGCACGACGGCCACGGTGGACGGCATCCGCAGGGCGGCCGCCGAACAGATCCTCTACCACCTGGGCGCCCCCAGCCCCGGGCCCCGGCTCCGGATGATGGTCCGCACCTGGATCACCGCCGTCGAGGCGGCCTCCCTCATCTGGATCGACGAGGGCAAGCAGCCGGAGGTCGACTCGCTCCGGGACTGGCTGGTGGACCAGTTCATCGCCCTGCTCGCCGCCACCTCCGCCACCGACGCCGAAACGGCGGCCGCGGCCCGGGCCGCCCTCGCGCTGGAGTCGGCGGACGGCCCGGTCGGCGTACTGGCCCGCCGGGTCATCCCCGTGGTCTCCGAGGCCGCCCACCTGCTGTGACACTGGTGGGGTGAGAAGCCAACCGACCCCCTTCGAGGGCGGCCCGATGGACGGCCGGGTCCTCCCGGTCCTGCTCGGCCCGACGGGGCACCCCCCGAAGTGGTACGAAATCCCGGTCCCGGCGCCCGAGGGCCCGCCCACGGTGCTGCTGTACGAGCGCGTCCCGTCGGGATACACGAAGCGGCTGGGCCTCCAGAAGGGCTGGAAGTACGCCTTCCGCCCCACCGGCACCAAGCCGCGCCCCCGCTGGCCCTGGACCAAACCGCCCCGCCCCTGACCGGGGCCGGCATCCGCGCCGGCGCCTCCGTCCGGCGGGGGGACCGGGGCCCTACGTCCCCGGTAGCGTCAGTACCGCCAACGCGCCGCCGCCCTGCGCCCCGCCGAACGTCAGCCGCGCGCCGATCGCCTCCGCCTGCCCCGCCGCGATCGTCAGCCCGAGCCCGTGGCCCTTCCCGTTCCCCCCGCTGCGGAAGCGCTGCGGTCCGTGCGCCACGAGGTAGTCCGGGAAGCCGTCCCCGTGGTCCCGTACGGTCACCACCGGCCCGTCCACCGTCACCACCACCGGCGCCCGGCCGTGCCGGTGCGCGTTCGCGACCAGGTTCCCCAGCACCCGTTCGAGCCGCCGCCGGTCCGTCTCCACGTGCGCGTCCCTCACGACCACGACGTCCGTCTCCGTGCCGGACGCCCGCACCACCCGCCGTACCAGCCGCTCCAACTGGTGCAGGTCCGTTTCGACCGCCTCGCTGCCCGAGTCCAGCCGGGAGATCTCCAGCAGGTCCTCCGTCAACTGCCGCATCGTGCGCACCCGCTCCTGCACCAGCTCCGTCGGCCGCCCCTCCGGCAGGAGCTCCGAGGCCGCCTGCAACCCGGTCAGCGGCGTACGGAGCTCGTGCGCCACGTCCGCCGTGAACCGGCGCTCGCTCTCCAGCTTCGCCTGCAGGCTCCCCGCCATCGTGTCCAGCGCCGCGGCGACCGTCGCCACCTCGTCCTGGTGCCGCGACGGGTCCCTGGTGCGCGGGTCGCCCACCCGGGCGTCGAGGTCGCCCCGGGTGATCCGCCGGGCCACCGTCGCCGTCTGGTGGAGCCGCCGCGTCACCCGGGTCACGGCGAAGGCGCCCACCAGCAGCGTCCCGCCGATCGCCAGCGCCGAGGAGCCGATGATCGCGTTGTCCAGGCCGTTGATCGTCCGCGCGCTCTGCCCGTAGTCGACGGCGGTGGCCAGCGCCCGCCCGTCGGCCGGTGCGGCCGCCCACATCACGGGTCGACCCCGGTGGTCGGCCACGACCGTCCCGCGGTGTCCGCCGACCGCCAGCGCCCGCAGCCGCGGGGGGAGCCCGTCCGGGTCCAGCCCGGACTCGGGCGGCAGCGGCCCGCCGGCCTCGTAGGCCTGCGAGGCCTCGTGCAGTTTGCCGAGCGCCTTCTCCCGGGCCGTCGAGACGGTCTGCCGCGTCACCTCCACGTGGACGAGCACACCCAGGACGGCCGCCAGCGAGCAGCACATCCCCACGATGAAACAGACGGACTTCCAGGTCAGCGTGGCCGTCCACGCGGGCAGCCGCAGACTCACGGCGTACTCGCCCCGGAGGAGCCGGAGGAGCCGGAGGAGCCGGAGGAGTCTGAGGCCGACGGCCCGGGAGCCGACGGCCCGGGGCGCACCGGCCCGGGGCGCACCGGCCCGGGGCGCACCGGCCCGGGGCGCACCGGCCCGGCCCCGGGGCGCACCGGGCCGGCCGTGGTCGGCCGGCCCGCCGGCACCCGTACGATCTGCTCGCGCGTCGGCAGCATGGTGCGCTGACGCCCGTCCCAGGACCAGGCGGTGATCAGCTCGTAGCCGTTGTTCCCGCTGGGCACCCGCAGGATCACGTCCCGCCCGGCCAGCTCCACGCCGATCACGGCGTCCGTCGTGGCCATGATCCGGTTGAGCCGGCCGTCGGAGTCGGCCGTGTAGACGCGGACGGACATCATCCGCTCCGGGAGCTCGATTCCGACGATCAGCTCGTCCCGTCCGTTGCCGGTCAGATCGCGGTAGTACGGCGCCAGCACCGGGCACTGCGCCCCCTCCTGCCCGCACGCGCGGATCGCCGCGACCGTCTCCGGCGGCATCCCGTCGGGACCGACGTCCGCGTTGGGATAGGCGTGTACCTCGGCCTGGACGAGGGCCACCGGGTCCACGTCGTGCACGTTCTGGTTGCGCACCGGCGCGATCCCCTGCACGTACTGCGGCGGGGCCCCGCCCGGGTCCGCGGGCGGTACGGCCGCCCCCTGGCGCCCGGGCCACAGGTGGACGGGGCCGCTGGCGGTCGGGGTCGCCCCCGCGCCGGCGAGCTCGCCGTCGTCACCACAGCCCGCGAGCACCGGAAGCAGGCAGCACGCGAGCAGGGCGCAGCCGAGGGCGGAGCGGCGGCCGGTCCGGGATCGCAGGAGGAGCGTGCGGTACGGGTTCACGGCGCCCGGCGTCCTCCTGGTCGGCAACGGTACGGAGACGGGAGGTGTCCGTCGTGTCAACCTTATGCGGAGGTACGACCCTATTGTCCAGCGTGTCAGACAGCGGCCCGACGCCGGGGGCGGCAGGCCGTCAGCCCTCGGTGCGCCCGCGCCGCAGCATCGCGAAACCGAGCCCGGCGGCGCCGACGGCCGCGATGCCGCCGCCTGCCGCGAGCAGCAGGAGGCCCTCGCCCGGCTCGTCGGCCAGGGTGTTCAGGCGCAGCGCGTCGACCGGCCCGGTGGCGACGGCCCCGGCCCCGGTGCCGTAGCCGGTGGCCGGGTTGCCGCCCACGCCGCCACTGACGCCGCCGCTGCCACGACCGCCGTTGCTGCTGTCGTTGCCGCCGCCCGTCCGGGGCGCCGAGGCCGGGACGGCACGGCCGCTGCGCGTGCCGGTCTTGTAGCCGTCGCCGGCGACCGCGTGCCCGGTGCCCCGGGCGGGGGCGTCGCCCATCCAGGAGGTCAGCCGCCCGTCGGCGTCCAGCGAGGCGTGCAGGTCCCCGGCGCGGCCGACGTCCGCGATTCCGTCGCGGCTGGTCAGGGTGGCCGCCGTGCGGCCGTCGGCGTCCAGGATGTCGGCCTGGTAGGCGCCCCCGGCGATCCGGTACACCCTCGCGGTGGATGCGCCGTCCGCCAGGGACAGGCTCTTGACCAGGCTCCGCTGCGGTTCCGCGGAGTGCGCGGACGAGGCCGCGGGCACCCCCTCGGCCAGCGCCGCGGCGGCCGGGAGCGCCAGCAGGCTTCCGGCGCACGCGGCCGCGGCGACGGCGGCGGCGCGGACGAGAGTGCGGCGGCTGACGGTGCTCACGGGAGGTCCCTCGATGCTGCTCGGAGCCTGGCGGGTCCAGGTGGGACCAACGTAGGCGGCGGCCGTTGCGGCCGAGCCCCGTTCGTGTAACAGCGGTGTCGCAGGGTCCCGTCGGAGTCGTTACACAGCCGGGGGATTGCCCCGGGAGTCCCCGGCTGTTCCCATGGAAGGCGGGGGTGAGGGCGATGAGGGGACTGAAGGTACTGCCGAGCGGCCGCCCCGGCCACGGGCGGCTGTACGTCAACCTGCCCGACGGGCAGGCCGTGGCCTGGTACGACCGTCAGGCCAACCGGATCAGCGTCCTCGCGGACGACCACCGCGAGGCGGTCCTGCGGGTGCTCCGCCCCTACCTGAGCGGCCGCGTCTCGATCGGACCGCCCCCCGTCCCCTCCGCGGCGGACCTGCGGCGCCTGGCCCTCCCGCCGGACGCGGACCTGGCCCCGAACCGCCCCGGCGAAAGCCTGCTGGGGGAGCTGGACCACGGGACGGCCGGCACCCGGGCGCGCCACCGCCTCCGCCAGGACCTGACCGCCCGGCAACGGGCGGGAGACGCCTTCGACGCCTTGGAGCCGACGGGCTGGCGGACCGTGCACTGCGTGCCGCTCCCCGGGTTGGGCCGCGTCGACCACCTGCTGATCGGACCGGCGGGGGTCTTCTGCGTCCGTACGGTCCCGGGCCGCCGACAGCGCGCCGCGGTCGGCGACCTGCTGCTCGCGGTCGGCCGGGCGGAAGCCCGCCCGGACACGCGCTGGGTCCGCTGTGCGGCCGTCCGCGCCGGCCGGGCCCTGTCGACCCGGGTGACCCCGGCCCTCGCGGTGGTCGACGCCTCGCGCATCGAGGTGGCGCCCACGGTCCGGGACGTCCGCGTCCTCCAGCCCCCGACGGCCGCTGCGGACCTCGCCCGCCTGCCCGCCGCTCTGGAACCCCCGGACGTCGAGGCCCTGTTCGCCCGCGCCCGCGACACGAGAACCTGGCTCACCCCGGATACCTGACCGCCCCCGAACGCTCCGCACGTCCAGACCCCGCCCCCGAGCCCACCCGCGCCCGGAAGAGACCCGCCCCCGGCTGACCGGCCCTCGCCGTGCCGAGGCCGCTGCCGGGTCCGCCCGCGCCCTGCGCGTCGGCACCCACCCGGCCCGCTCGTCCGACCCACCGGGCCCGCTCGTCCGACCCACCCGGCCCGCTCGTCCGACCCAACCGGACCCGACCCGACCCGACCGGCCCGCACGCTCGCCCGGCCTGCCCGACCCACCCGGACCCGACCCGACCGGACCCGACCCGACCGGCCCGCACGCTCGCCCGGCCTGCCCGGCCTGCCCGGCCTGCCCGGCCTACGGGCACCCGCCCGACCTGCCCGACCTGCCCGGCCTACGGGCCCCCGTCCGGCGGCCCCGCGCCCTGCGTCGGCACCGCCCTCGGGCCACCCCCGTAGCGGCACACCACCCCCCCGGCGGCCGGGGCCCGGCCGCCGGGGGGTAGCGGCACCGCCCCCGCCCGCCGCCGGGCGGGCCGCGTCAGGCCGAGGTGCGCTTGCGGGCGGCCGGGGCGGCCTTCTTCGTCGTGGCCGCCGTCTTCTTGGCGGTCGCCGAAGCCGCCTTCCCCGCCGTGGACTTGGTCGCCCCCGCCTTGCCGGACGCCGCGGACTTCGTGGACTTCGCGGACTTGGCCGTCGCCGTGGTCTTCTTCGTCGCGGACGCAGTCCCGGCCCCAGCCGTCTTCTTGGCCGTCTTCGCCGTCGACTTCTTGCCGCCGACCTCCTTCGGCGACGCCGCCGCCTTCCGCCGGATCGGCGTCACCTCCGCCTCCGCCTCACCCTCCTTCTCACCCTCCGCCCCGCCGCCGCCACGCGTACCGCCCCCCGGCTCGCCCCGCGAGGCCTTCGCCGCCCGTACGCTGTTCTCCAGCGCCGCCATCAGGTCGATCACCTGCCCGCCGGCCGGTTCCGCCGCCGCCTCCGCCGGTTCGAAGGCCCCACCCGCCTTCGCCGCGATCATCGCCTCCACCGCGTCCCGGTAGTCGTCGTGCAGCGAGGCCATCTCCACCTCGCCCAGCGTCGCCATCAGCGCGTCCGCCAGGTCGAGTTCGGCCTCCCGTACCGCCACGGACCCCTCCGGGGCCACCCCCTCCGGCGCCCGGATCTCGTCCGGCCACAGCAGCCCGTGCATCGCGATCACGTCGTCGACCACCCGCAGCATGCCCAACCGCTCCCGCCCGCGCAGCGCGTACTTGGCGATCGCGACCTTCCGGCTCCGCTTCAGCGCCTCCCGCAGCAGCGTGTACGGCTTCGCCGCCGTCGCCCCGTTCGCCGCGAGGTAGTACGCCGCGTCCATCTGCAGCGGATCGATCTCGTCCGCCGGGACGAACGACATGATCTCGATCGTCTTCGCCGTGGACAGCGGAAGCTGCGCCAGGTCGTCGTCGGTGATCGGAATGATCGACCCGTCGCCCTCCTCGTACCCCTTGCCGATCTCCGCGCTCGACACCTCCTCGCCGTCCAACTCGCACACCTTGCGGTAGCGGACCCGTCCGCCGTCGGCGAGGTGGATCTGGCGGAAGGAGATCGAATGGCTCTCGGTGGCGTTCACGAGCTTGATCGGGATGCTGACCAGGCCGAAGGAGATCGCCCCGTTCCAAATGGATCGCACGGTTCCTCCTGTTTCGTGGCAATCTCATCGTATGACGCCGATCACATTGGTGGAGGGCCGTCGCATCTCGCTCAGCAACCTCGACAAGGTCCTCTACCCGGAGACCGGCTTCACCAAGGGCGAGGTGCTCCACTACTACGCCACGGTCGCGGGCTCCCTGCTCGCCCACATCCACAACCGTCCGGTCTCCTTCCTGCGCTACCCCGACGGCCCGGACGGCCAGCTCTTCTTCACCAAGAATCCGCCGCCCGGCACACCCGACTGGGTGAAGACCACCCCCGTGCCCCGCTCCGAGGACGTGTCCGCCGCCCAGGTGGTCGTCGCCGACATGGCCACCCTCATGTGGGCGGCCAACCTCGTCGTGGAGTTCCACACCCCCCAGTGGCCGGCCGGCAGCCCCGCCGTCGCCGACCGCCTGATCCTCGACCTCGACCCCGGCCCGCCCGCCACCGTCGTCGAGTGCTGCGCCGCCGCCCTGTGGCTGCGCGAGCGCCTCACCGCCGACGGACTCCACGCGTACGCCAAGACCTCCGGCTCCAAAGGCCTCCACCTGGCCGTGCCGCTGGAACCCACCCCGTCCGAGCACGTGTCCGCGTACGCGAAGCAGCTCGCCCAGGAGGCCGAGCGCGAGCTCCCCGGCCTCGTCGTGCACCGCATGGCGAAGAACCTGCGCCCGGGCAAGGTCTTCGTCGACCACAGCCAGAACGCCGCGGCCAAGACCACCGCCGCCCCCTACACCCTCCGTGCGCGCGCCCGCCCCACCGTCTCCGCCCCCGTCTCCTGGGACGAGGTCGCCGCCTGCCGCACCGCCGCCGAACTGGTCTTCCTCGCCGACGACATCCCGCCCCGACTCGCCCTCGACGGAGACCTCTTCGGCCCTCTGATCAACCTGAACCGGGCCGGCCGGCTCCCCCCGCCGCCCGGTTCCCCCGGCCCGCGCGGACGGCGGCGGCCGTGATCCGCGTCGCGCTGGCCGCCGCCGTACGGACCCTGCCCCGCGGGGCGGGGCTGGCGTACGAGCCGAAGTTCGACGGCCACCGCCTCGTCGTCCTGCGGTCGGAGACCGACGTGGTGCTCCAGGCGCGCTCCGGCCGGATCGTGACCGCCGCCTTCCCCGACCTGGCCGCCGCCGCCCTGCACCTGCCCGCCGGGACCGTCCTCGACGGCGAGGTGGTGGTCTGGCACGCGGGCCGCACCGACTTCGCGCTCGTCCAGCGCCGCGCCGCGGCCACGGCGGCGCGCGCCGCCGTACTGGCGCAAACCCTGCCCGCCTCGTACGCCGCCTTCGACGTCCTGGAACTAGCGGGTCTGGACCTGCGCGGCCGCCCGTACGAGCGGCGCCGGGCGCTCCTGGTCGACCTGCTGCTGCCGCTGGGGCCGCCGCTGCAGCCGGTCCCGATGACGACCGACCCGGACCTGGCCGCCACCTGGTACGAGACCCTTCCCGCCAGCGGCATCGAGGGCCTGGTGGTCAAGCGGCTGGACCAGTCCTACCCGGCCGGGCGGCGCGGCTGGCACAAGCTCCGGCACACGAACGTCCGGGACGCGGCCGTGGTCGGCTACACCGGCAGCCCGCGCCGCCCGCTCGCCCTGGTCCTCGCGCTGCCCGGCGAGGACGAGACCCCGCTGGTGTCGAGCCCGCTGACGGCCGCGCTGCGCGCCGAGGTGGCGCGGGCCGTGGCCGCGCGGGGCGCGGCGGCCCCGGCCGGTGCCACGGTCACCGCCATCGGACTGGGCGAGGTCCCCTTCCGGCCGCTGGACCCCCCGCTCGCCGCGGAGGTCCGCCACACCTCGGCCCGGCACCCGCCACCGGAGGTGCTCCGACTGCGGACGGACCTCTGACCCGGGCGGAAGGCGCGGGCCGGAGGGGGCGCTGCGGGGAGGGGCGGTACGGGGAGGGCCGGAGGGCCGCGGTGACCACCCGTGCATGTGGCGGGCGTCACGTGCAACGGAGCGCGCCGAGCGGACACTCCCCGGTGTGGACCACCAACTCTTCGCGGACATCTACGAGGCGCACGCCCGGGCGGTGTACGCGCACGCCGTCCGCATGACCTCCGACCGCGCCGGAGCCGAGGACATCGTCTCCCTCACCTTCCTGGAGGCCTGGCGGCTCCGCGAGACCCTCGACGGAGTCACGAGTCACCGCGGGTGGCTGCTCGGGGTCGCCACCAACGTCATGCGCAACACCCGCAGGGCCGCCCGTCGACACGGCGCGGCGATGGCGCGTTTATCCAGGTCAGAGGTGGTGCCCGACCTGGCGGACGCGGTGGTGTCCCGGATCACGGACACCGCCAGGGCGGACGCCGCACTGGCAGCCCTGGACCAGCTGCGGCGTGCCGATCGCGAGGTCATCGTCCTGTCCGTCTGGTCCGGCCTCAGCCGGGCCGAGGTTGCCGCCGCGTGCGGCGTCACCGAGGCGACCGTCCGGTCGCGACTGTCACGTGCGCGGAGCCGCCTGCGCAGACTTGCCGCCGCCGCCGCCGACCCGGCCGCGGCGCCGGCCGAGGGACGCGCATCCGTGTCCCGCACCGCACGCACCGCACGCACCGCACGCACCGCACGGGAGGGAAACCTGTGAACACCGCCGATGACGCGCGCACCGAACCGTCCGAGCGCGACGAGGTCCTCCGGCGCCTGCCCGGGCTCGCCGATGCGAACCTGCCCTTCCGGGGGCACCGCCCGATCAAGGAGCATCTGATGCGTGAAGCGGCACGAGCCGAGCAGGCCGACCCCCGCCCGTCCGGGCGCCGTCCCTTCCTTTCCCTCGGGGGTGTCTCCCTCGGGGGCAGCTCCCTTCGGGGCAGATCCTTGGGGGGTGTCGCGGCGGTGGTGGCATGCGCCGTGGCCGCTGTCTTCGCCGTGGGGGGCAACGAGCCCGGTGAGCCCGCCGAAGCGGCTCGCCCCGCGCCCGCCGCGGTGCGACTCCTCGATCGCGTCGCCCTGGCGGCGGCGGCCGCGCCCGCCCCGCCGGTACGCGACGGGCAGTTCATGTACACGAAGACGGTCGGACACTCCACCTCCCTGACCGAAGTCACAGACGTCCCGGGAGGACGCATGGAGGCGGCCCCCACGGACGAGTCGGCCGAGCGCTGGCTCTCCGTCGACGGCTCGGCCGGCATGGTGGTACGCACCGCGACCGGAACCGACCGGCACCGGCCGGGGGGCCCGCCCAGCCTCAACGGGCCCACCTACCGCTTCCTCGAATCGCTGCCGACCGACCCCGACAGGCTGCTGGAGTTGATCTACCAGGACGCCCGCCTGAACCACGGCCCCGGCTCGGGCTCGACCACCGGCCCCGACCAGCAGGCGTTCGTGGCGATCGGTGACCTGCTGCGGAGCATCGAGGCCCCGCCCGGCCTGAGCGCGGCGCTCTACCGCGTGGCGGCCCGGATTCCCGGTGTCGTCCTGGTGCCGGAGGCGAAGGACGCCGCCGGCCGGAGCGGCGTCGCGGTCGCCCGCGTCCACCGGGGCGAGCGAACCGAGTGGATCTTCGACAAGGAGAGCCTGCGGCTTCTGGGGGCGCGCACGGTCGTCCTCGAGGACGGCGACTGGGGCGCGGCCGGAACGGCGGTGACCTCGGTGGCGATCATTGCCCGGGGCGTCACCGACCGCCCCGAGCAGGTGCCGAAGCCCTGACCCCTGACCGGGCCGCATTCATTCGTGGGCGCCGCGCCCCGAATTCGGGGGCGAACCGGGCTGGGGGTGCGGCCCCGGACCCTCCACGTGCCGGTATCCGGATTCCCGCTCGGTGCGGGCCTCCTCCTGGTGGCTGTGGGTGGTGGACCCGAAGTTCCCGTAGCCCTGCATCTCGTGCGGACGCAGGCCCTCCTCGGGGAAGCCCACGTGCTCCCGTTCCTCGCGTACCTCGTAGACCGCCCCGCCCTCCGGCAGGTGCGGCTGGCTCTCGGCGCTGGGCGGTGCGGGTTCCTTGTCCCGGACCTTCTTGCCCAGGATGAAGCCCCCGAGCAGAAAGCCCGCCACGACGATCCCGACGACGAAGAACCACGCGATGTCGGTGAGGGTCGTGTCCACGCTGAGTGTCGTGTCCATACCCCCACTTTCGCGCACTCCAGTCCGATATGCGGCTTTCTGGAGGGGTGGGTTGCTGCAAGCGGGGTACGCGAGGTGCAGTCGAACGCAGCCCACACCGACACGAATGCAGCCCACACCGGCACGGAGGAGGCCCTCGATGCCCCGCGGATCGTCCCCCAAGCGCGAACGCCAGTACGAACACATCAAGGAGAGCGTCAAGCAGCGAGGCGAGTCCGAGGAGAAGGCCGAGGAGATCGCCGCCCGCACCGTCAACAAGGAACGCGCCCGCGCCGGCGAGTCCAAGACCGCGAGCAAGGAGTCGCTGGAGGACATGTCCTCGTCCCGCCGCGGCGGCCTGCACTCCCACTCCGGCGCGCAGGGCCCCACGTACGACCAGCTCTACGCGGAGGCCCGCCGCCGCAACGTCCACGGCCGCTCCGACATGACCAAGGCCCAGCTCAAGGACGCCCTGGGCGACGACACCTGAGCCCACCGAGCCGGCGGCCCCCCCCGGCGCAACCGGGGGGCCCGCGGATCAGCCGCGCAGCGGTCCGTCCGAGTCCCGCAGGGCCCGCGCCGCCTCGCGCCCGCCGAGCACCCCCAGGATCTCGGCGCAGATGGCGAGCGCCGTCTCCGGAGGCGTCCGCGCCCCCAGGTCGAGCCCGATCGGCCCGTGCACCAGCGCCAGCCGCGCCTCACCGACCCCGGCGGCGACCAGCCCCTCCCGGCGCCGCGCGGTGGTCCGCCGCGACCCCAGCGCCCCCACGTACGGGACGCCGAGCGCCAGCGCCTCCCGCAGGGTCGGGACGTCGAAGTCCGGATCGTGGCTGAGCACGACCAGGCAGGCGGCGTCCCGGTGGTCGGCGAGGAGCTTCGCGGCGGTCGCCGCGTCCTCCACGGTCACCGCGCTCCAGCCCAGCAGGCCGGCCTGCCGGCCGATGACGTCGGCCAGCTCCCCGCCCCCGCCGATCACGACGTACGGGGCCGAGGGGTACGCCTCCACCAGCACCAGCCCGGACTGCCCGTACAGCGCGTCCCGGCCGGGCCGCCGGGTGGCCAGGAGCTCCCCGGCCCGCCGCGCGGCATCGTCGCGGGGCGGGTCGGCAGCCCGTACGACCGCACTGACCGCCTGGTCGGCGGCCTCGTTCAGCCGGGTCACCAGCGCCACCCCGGCGCCCTGCCCGAGCAGCTCCCACCACTCGGCGGGGACCGCGGACAGCGGCTGGAGCAGGATCTCGGCCGACCCGCCACAGGTCAGCCGGGCCTCGACCGCCTCGGCTCCGGCCACCGAGACCTCACAGACCCGGGCGGTGCTCCCGGCGGGCATGGCGGCCGCGTCGGCGGCCAACTCGGCATCGAACACCCCGTTGTAGAGCGCCCCGACGCACCGGCCGCGGGAGTCCACGAGCACGGCCCCGGCCGGATCCCGCGGCCCGAACCCCTGCTCGGTGACCGGCCTGGCCAGGAACCCGCCCCGCCCCTCGGCCACCCACCGCTGCGCCGTCTCCACCAGCTCACGCATCCGCGCCGCGCCTCCCTCTGCGAGCCCACTCCCCACAAAGCACCAGGTCAACGGCACGATGCGGCCTCAAGCCCCACCCTACGCAGCCCCTGCTCCCCACCCCACCCCCCAAACCCACAGACCCCACCCCACCTCCCTCGTACGGACCACCGGAACCGGTGTACTGACCCGGCCGCTGATGATCCGTGAGGTCTAGCGATCGGGGGAAGGGATGGAGGCGAACTTTGGTGCCCTGAACTGTCGGACAGTGTGACTAATGTGATCGCAAAGGGGAGGGCTTACATGACACAGGCGATGAACACGGCCGTCGCGGGGACCGCCAGTCAGTGGTTGCTGCAGCCGATCGGGGGCCGAGCCCTGAAGGGACCGCAGCATTACGCCCACTCCATCGAGAGGGGTATCGACCTCACCGATCCTGAGTACGGGGCGTTGTTGGGCGATGACGCGGAAGAGCTGCACGCCCTGTTCCGAGGGCGCCCCGCACGGTTCTGGGGATCCACTCGCGCGGAATCGAAGAGCCACGCCAAGAACAAGGCGATCGATGACACCCGGCCCGGTGATGAGGTGCTCTTCATCTCTGACGGATCTGTCATCGCCCGTGCCACGGTCGTCCTGTCGTTCCGCAACCGCGCCTTGGCCGAGAAGATCTGGGGACTCGACGAACATCAGCGCAAGGCCTGGGAATACATGATCGCGGTCGATGATGTCGCGGTGCTCAGCAGGCCGGTCAAGCACGTCACGGAGGCGCTGGGCTGGAAGAAGGATTTCGTGCAGTCGCTCATCCGTCAGACGGGCGACAAGGCACACCGGATTCACGCTCTCCTGAGCACGGAACAACCCGCGGTTCCCGTCCCCCGTCGGGCGGATCGCGGCCGCCTCACCCATGACGGCCTGCTACAGGCGATGAAGACCCTCAAGACCAACACGAAACCGGAGGGCCCCGCCAGGCACAAGCCGCTTGCGCTGCTCTGGGCCGTCGGGCGTCTCACCGCAGGGCAGGAGCGACTTGCTCCCTGGGGTGAATTCGAGGACGAAGTCGGCGCACTGCTGGCGGAGTTCGGAGGTAAGGACGACCGCAGGACGCCCGAGTATCCGTTCTGGCATCTGCGGACCAGCGGTCTGTGGGAAGTGCAGGGCGTGACCGACGCCAGCTTCAAGCCCTCGCCCACCGCTCTCCGCCGGGCCATGGCCCGCGCCGGCTTCAGCAGTGATGCGGCCCACCTGCTGAAGAAGCCACGCACCCGTGCCCACGCGGTAGCCCTCCTGCTCGCGGGCCATCTCGGCCACACCGATGTGGACCGGGCGGCATTGCTCGAGCGGACCGGCCTCGGCGGGTACATGAGTGCCAGCGGTCAGGACGGGGGCGATCCGGCTGCTTCCAGTCCAGTCGGACGCCGCTCGCGGACCGTCTCCGCGCTCGACCGAGACCGGGACCTGCCGAGCCTGGTCAAATCCCTTCACAGTCATGAGTGTCAGGTGTGCCGAGAGCCGTTGGAGACGCGGGACGGCCGGTACAGCGAAGCCGCTCACATTCAGGGTTTGGGCAGCCCGCACTTCGGTACGGACACCTTGGACAACCTCCTGTGCCTCTGCCCCAACCACCACAGGCAATTCGACAAGTTCGGCATCTACATCGCCGAGGACTGGTCGGTACACCTGACGACGACTGGGGAGCCGAAGTGGAAACTCACTATCCTCCCGGAGCACCGGATCAACCCGGAGTACGTCGCCTATCACCGGGAACTGTGCCTCCGCAGCTGGTGAACGGCTCAATCCCGCATTCCACGGCGCGCGCAACTCCCGCGCGCATCTCCCTGGCCGATGCCGACGCGGACCGAACCGGAGGGCAGTGCCTCGCGGCCGACCACGGAGCTGGCCCCGCTCTCAAGTGCGCGGCCGCGCTCAGGCGCTCGTCACCAGAGCAGCCGAACGAGCTCACCGAGCATGAGGCGATTGGCAGCATGGAACGCCCTCGCGCGGCACATCCTGCGCATTTACCGGGTACGGGAACCGGTCGGGTCACACGGCGGTATCTTGTGGCCGCTAGCCGTGTTCCAGGTACACCTGGGTTCCCTCGCGCCGGCTCTCCGGCCGGCAAGAATCCGACGGGAGAGCCGGGCGATGGTGCGCTTGTTGATCTCATCCGATGCGAGGGACGCGTAGTTCTAGAGTCGACCCTGCCTGCAATTGGATCCGTGCCTCGCGCTCCGGCGCGAGCTGCCCGCAGGCGCATACGCGAAGACCCCGTTCCCAGCGTTCTCGCTGATGGCGGGGTCTTGGACACACTTGCACAGTGTGCCCCCGGCAGGATTCGAACCTGCGCACACGGCTCCGGCGGCCCCGTGCGGCTCAGGCGTTATCGCTGGTCAGAGCTGTGCAAGACGGCTTCGGGCTGGCGTCAGTCCACGAATGGGCCACATGGCCCGGAGGTCACTCTGGGTCTTGAGAGGCGACTGGACCCTCATCGGAGGCGATCTCTTGGGCGGCCGAGACGTCTCGATGCAGCGGCTCGGACAGGCCGGGGTTTCGGGCACGTGACGCAGACTCCTTTTTGCGGGCATCGATTAGCAGCGCCGTGATTTTAGCGCCGCTGGCTTCCGAAGCGATCGATGCGGCCTTTTCTATTTTTTTCTCTAATGCGAGTGCTGTATTCGTCATCAGTGTAGGCGACTGCTACATAGAACCCCCGCTTTACCTCCTCTGCGACTTGGTATTTGGGAAGTTGAGCGAGGACTCCGTCCCAGAATTTATGGCTGCGCACGAGCTTGATTTCCACGAGGGCCCGTGCAGACCATCCGCGGGAGAACTTGAAGTCGACCGGTCCGCGGCCGGCGTCCGCTTCTCCGCTCAAGTCGATGTTGTTCGCGCGGCAGTAGTGGATCACGGAGCTGCGAAACAGTGCTTGCGAGATTCGTTCTTCGCGCCCGCTCTTCTCGCCCCAGAGGATCTGCCAGCCGTCTTGGTCCTCGATGCCGTGCCTGAAGCAGTCGACGGTCACTTCGACGAATTTCTCAAAGTCGCCTGCATGCTGCGGAACGAAGCTCAGCGGTGACCGTTCAGCCATCTCGCCGCCGGCCTCGTACCAGTGCACGAGCATGTCCGGGTCGTCTTCGATGGAGTAGGCGGGTTTTGGCTGATCCTCAAGGTCTTTTAGGTAAAGGGCTGCAACATCTGGGTTTGCCCGGGCGAGCCTGGCCTTGTCGCGGCGTTCGACATTTCGGGCGATGTCGAACGTCAGGTCGCCCCGAAGCTCCTCGGACATGTTGGACCACGCCCAGGTCCAGAATCCGTCCGGTGTTGCGACGGGAATGCGCCTCAAGAACTTGCTAGGAGTGAGGAGCACCGGCCTATTTATGGAAGGGTTGATAGGGAGTTCGTGCTTTTTGGAGACCCAGCGGCAGTAGTCCTTGCTCCACTCTGCATTAGCCACATCGAATTCGCGCATCGGCACCTGATGTCGTCGGCAGATCTCCTGTGTGTACGAGATGAAGTAGCTTTTCAGGATGTTGCAGGTCATATCGCTGAGGCGGTCGACCCCCATGCCGCCCTGGAAGAGGTTCAGCATTTCCATGTGGGCGACCCGGCTCATTCCCAGTCCGGTCGCAACTTTCACGCCATCGAGCATCTCTTGCTGAAGCCCGGCCCCCGATCCGATTCCCATCGGTGAGCCCTCCGCTACACCGAGGCAAAATTCGTATGGCTCGGGAAAGAGCAGCAGTTTCTGCGCTTGGCGCCAGGACACGGATGTCCGCTTGCCCTTCGATGCCTTGACCAGATCGAACACCATTTCGAAGAAGTCGATCAGGTGGTCGTGTGCTGATGCCCAGTGTCCTTCTGTCTGCTCCCAGATCAGAAAGGGGTCGACGAACAGCTTTGTGTCGGCTGGCATGAACGTGTCGAACCAGTCGTCCTCGGGAGTGGTGGGAATGTTGTAGTACTCGCTGAACCTCATATCGCCCCCCAAAGTGATGTGTCAGCGATTGTCGCAGGCCAAAGAGCTTGCCGAAAGGGTGCGTTGTCCACGCGTCGGGTCAAGCGGGCACGGGCCTGTTCCGGTTCGTAGATCTGTAGAGATCGGCCAGTACCGGCCGTCCTGGTGGCTAAGGGCCCCGACTTACGCCGGGGCCCAGGGTGCGTCAGTCGGCGTAGTCGTGGTAGTCGCGCGGGTCGTAACCGTGGTTGCAGGCGGCGCAGAGGGTGAGGTCCTCGGGATCGTCTGAGTACGGGTTGGGGATGATGCCGCCGTCGCACTGGGAGTTGGAGCAGGCCATGGAGTGCTTCTCCGGTGGGCGCACAAGGTGGAGCGCGCCACTGTGCGAACGACCTTGTGCGCCCACCCAGAACCGTGCTGCCCTCGGGATCAGGGCAGCGGTGCCGACCGGCAGACACCACATCGGCGCCCCCGACCCCCGGCCGGCACTTGGCCGCCGCACGGTACGCACCGGCTAGAAGAGCCAACGGCGTGTGGAAGAAGCGCGACCAGCCCACAGCATCTGCCTGAAACAGTGACGCGCGGCCGAATTCACGCCTAAGCTTCCTCCACCTCCGAAAGGGGACGCCGATGGCAACTCAGCTTGCGCCACTGCTAGGAGTGGCCGGGGTGGTAGTCGCCGCAGCTGCTGGCCCCCTGGTTACAGGAGCGATCCAGAACAGACGCGATGCGCGACTAACCGCGGATCTGACTCGGAACTTTGATCTGTTGGAAAAGCTGAAGGGGTACGAACCTGGCGTTTGGAGTGACGAGATATATCAGCTAGACGCTCTCGTACGAGTCCAGTTGGCAGCAGCTTCGGCACGCCAGAAGGCCTATGTCGAACACCGGCGCAGTTGGGGCAGTCTCGGTGCAGTCTTCATGGTTCTGGCCATCGCAATACCGCTCCTGTGGCTCTTGTCTCTACCGGGAGCCTGGTGGTCGCGGCTGCTCTTTGGCCTCCTGCTGCTGTTGACGCTCATCCTTTGTGGCATTGGGCTTCATCAGACGTTTCGTCCGCCAGAGGATGCACCCCCGGACTCCGACGCTGTATAGCGATCGGCGGCCTCAACCACGACTGCCCCGGCTCCCATCCCGTCTGCCGTCGACCCACACGTGGAGCGGGCGCGGGTCCTGGCGTCCAGGTGGAGCGCCCAACTGGACGAACGACCTGGACGCCAGGACCCGTGTCTGCTCGGCTTGTTTGGGTCGATGGCAGACGGGATGGGAGCCCCACCACGCTCACCACAACGTGCCGGCACCCGCGTACGGCGCCCCCGCCATCCCAGAGTCAGAGCGCCCCCGCCGGAGGCATCGTCTTGACGGGAACTGAGCAGCAGTCCGAGCCACCGCGGCCCTTCCTCCCATCAACCCGAGCCGTAGGCGTGCGGACGGCGGCCGGGCTGGGGCGGGGCGGAGACAGGAGCGCAGGCCCGGGTGACGGGCCGCACGCGCCGCGCGTGCGCGGCGGGTGCCTTGATTCCCTCAAGGTCAAAATGGATGGCACTGCCGCCGTGGCGGAAACAGTGCACCGCAAGCGCCGGACACTCGTGAACGCCATGCACTATGCCGTTGACCTCGGTGAGTTCCAGGAGAACCCGCTGGCCGCATTGCGGTGGCAAAAGCCGAAGGTCGCCAATGACGTGGATCCTCGGGTGGTGGCGAATCCGGAACAGGCGCGTTCTCTGCTCTGTGCGGTTTCCTACATTGGTGGCTATCGCAGAGCACGTGGCAGGCGTCTGGTGGGGCTTTTCGCCGGCATGTACTTCGGGGGCTTCCGGCCGGCGGAAGCCGTGGGCCTGGCTCTGCCGGACCTCACGCTCCCGTCTTCCGGATGGGGTGAGGCGCTGCTTCACCGGTCCCGCCCCAGCGTCGGCAAGCAATGGACCGATTCCGGCGAGAGCCATGACGACCGCGGGCTCAAGAATCGGCCCGCCGAGGAGGTCCGCCGGGTGCCGATCCCGCCGCAGCTGGTCGCCGCGCTACAGGACCACGTCGCCACCTTCGGGACTGCCGAAGACGGTCGGCTGTTTTTCAGCGAGGGCGGGGGAGTGGTGTCGTCCTCCACGTACTACCGAGCCTGGAAGGAGGCACGGGTCCTCGCACTGCCGCCGGCCGTGGTCGCCTCGCCGTTGGCACGACGGCCGTATGACCTGAGGCACTCGGCTCTCTCCACGTGGCTCAACGCCGGCGTCGACCCGACCGAGGTCGCGGCACGGGCGGGCAACAGCGTGGAGGTACTGCTGGGCCGGTACGCGAAGTGCCTCGACGGTCGGCAAGAGGTCGGCAACCGCCGCATCGAGGACCTGCTGCGCGAGTACGAGTAGGAGACGAGCCGCCGCGATCCGAGGCCCCTGGGTAATCCCGGGGGCCTTCGCGTTGTCCGGGCTGACCTGCGAAGTTCCGGTGGGATCCAGGCCGCGAATAGGCCGCACGGGCTGTCATAGGGCTGCGCAGGGCGGCAGTTGGCTGCGCATACGCGAAGACCCCACTCTCAGCGAACTCGCTGATGGCGGGGTCTTTGGGCACTTCCTGCGAAGTGCCCCCGGCAGGATTCGAACCTGCGCACACGGCTCCGGAGGCCGTTGCTCTATCCCCTGAGCTACGGGGGCGCGTCCGCCGACTTGCGGCGACGGGGTGAACACTACCAGCTTCGCCGGGGTGATCAGGAACCGTATTGGCCGGGGTGAGGGGGGTGCGTCGCCCGTGGGGGGTGGAAGTGGCGAAAAGCCGGACGCGGGGGGTCGGGCGGACCTACTCTCGAGTTGTGCCAGGCGTCTCGGGCCGGGTGCTTGTTGTCGACGACAACAAGGTCATCCGGCAGCTGATCAAGGTCAATCTCGAGCTGGAGGGCTTCGAGGTCGTGACCGCGAACGATGGTGTCGAGTGCCTGGACGTCGTGCACCAGGTGTGCCCTGACGTCATCACCCTTGATGTGGTCATGCCCCGGCTGGACGGTTTCGGGGCGGCCGCGCAGTTGCGGGCCGATCCGCGGACGCGGCACCTGCCCGTCGCCATCGTCAGTGCCTGTACGCAGTACGAGGTGGACGCCGGGATCGCCGCCGGGGTGGACGCCTTCATCGCCAAGCCCTTCGAGCCCGCCGAGCTGGTGCGCGTCGTACGGCGGCTCGTCGAGCGTAAGGACCGGCGCGACGACCGGGAGGGGACCCCCGCCGGGAGGGGCAGGGGGTAGGCGCCCCTGGGTTACCGGTCCGTCGTGGCCCCCCCCTGTTCACATGGCGAAACCCTTCGCGGGCCGCCCGGGTGTCTCCCCTAGGCTGGGTCCCGTGAATCCCGCAGACCTCCCTCGTACCGTCGCGCACGCCGTGTGCCGCGCCGTCGAGGACGGGGAGCTGGGTGGTGCCGCCGTGCCCGAACGGGTGGTCGTCGAGCGGACCCGGCCCGGGGGTGTGGGGGAGTACGCCTCGCCCGTCGCCTTCCAGGTGGCCCGGGGCGCCCGGCTGCGTCCCGCCGACGTCGCGGCCGTGCTGGCCCGCCGGCTGAACGGCGTCCCCGGGATCGGGCGGGTCGAGGTCACCGGCCCCGGGTTCGTTAATTTCGTCCTGCCGGCCCTGTCCGCCCCCGAGGTCATCGCCAGTTTGGCGGCCCTGCGCCCGTCCCCCACCCGCCCGACTGCCTTGCGCCCATCCGCCCCGCACCCGACCGCACCCCCTGCCGCCCCCGCCGGCGTCGCCGCCGGGCTGCGCGAGCGGGTCGTGCACGAGGCCGTCGTACGGATCGCGCACACCCAGGGCCCCCGCCAGGACGCCCCGGGAGCCCCCACCCCCGCAGCCCCCGGAGCCCCCGCCCCCGGAGCCCCCGCCCCCGTCGCCCCCGTCCCCCCGCAGGACGGCGACGTCCTCGCCCGCTACGGGAACGACGCCGCCCGCTGGGCCATGCTCGCCGGGCCGGCCCGGGAGGCGCCCGCGTTCTCCGAGCGGCTGCTCGTGCAGGGCGAGGACAACGACTTCTTCCGGGTGCGGTACGCCTTCTCGCGCAGCCGCGCCCTCCTGCGCAACGCCCGTGACCTGGGCTTCACCCCCGCCGTCGGGGAGGTGGACGACGCCCGCGCGCTGCTGCGCCCCCTCGCCGACCACCCCCTGGTCCTGGAGGCCGCCGCGCACCACCGCGCGCCCGAGCGCCTCGCCCGGCACCTCGTCGAGCTGTCCGACGCGCTCCTCGACTTCCAGTACCGCGTCCTGCCCCAGGGGGACGAGAAACCCTCGGCCGCCCACCGCGCCCGGCTGGCCCTTGCCGAAGCCGCCGGGACGGTGCTGGCCGGCGGCCTGTCCCTCCTCGGCATAGACGCACCTGAACGCCTGTGACCTGCGAAGAGAGATACCGATGAGCCGTTCCGCGCACCCCGCCGGGCCCCGCCACGCCGACGTCCTGCCCGAGGGGCACTACTCCCCGCCCGCCGCCGACCTGAACGTCCTCGACGAGAAGGTCTGGGCCCGGACCGTCCGGCGGAACGCGGACGGGGTCGCCGTCGTCGGCGGGATCGAAGTGACCCGGCTCGCCGAGGAGTTCGGGACCCCCGCCTACGTCCTCGACGAGGAGGACTTCCGGGCCCGCTGCCGTGCCTGGGCGCACGCCTTCGGCAAGGAGGCCGACGTCTTCTACGCGGGCAAGGCGTTCCTGTCCAAGGCCGTCGTGAAGTGGCTCCGGGAGGAGGGGCTTAACCTCGACGTCTGCTCCCCCGGCGAGCTGACCACCGCGCTCGCCGCCGAGATGCCCGCCGCGCGCATCGCCTACCACGGCAACAACAAGACCGCGGACGAGATCCGGCGGGCCATCGGGGCCGGCGTGGGGCGCATCGTCCTCGACTCCTTCCAGGAGATCGCCCGCGTCGCGCACATCGCCCGCGAGCTGGGCGTGCGCCAGCCCGTGCAGATCCGCGTCACGGTGGGCGTCGAGGCCCACACCCACGAGTTCATCGCGACCGCGCACGAGGACCAGAAGTTCGGCATCGCCGTGGCCGACGGGTCCGCCGCCGAGGCCGTCCGGCGCACGCTGGGCCACGACAGCCTGGAGCTGCTCGGCATCCACTCCCACATCGGGTCGCAGATCTTCGACATGGCCGGCTTCGAGGTGTCCGCCAAGCGGGTCGTCCGGCTGCTGGCCGCGGTCCGCGACGAGCACGGCGTCGAACTGCCCGAGATCGACCTCGGCGGCGGCCTCGGCATCGCGTACACCTCGGACGACGACCCGAGCGAGCCGCACGAGATCGCCAAGTCCCTCACCGAGATCGTGGCGCGCGAGTGCGAGAGCGCCGGCCTGCGCGCCCCGCGGATCTCGGTCGAGCCCGGACGGGCGATCGTCGGGCCGACCGCCTTCACCCTCTACGAGGTCGGGACGATCAAGCCGCTGGAGGGCCTGCGGACTTACGTGTCGGTCGACGGGGGCATGTCCGACAACATCCGGACGGCCCTCTACGACGCCGAGTACTCCATCGCGCTGGTCTCCCGCACCTCCGACGCCCCGCCCATGCTGGTCCGCGTCGTCGGCAAGCACTGCGAGAGCGGTGACATCGTGGTCAAGGACGCGTTCCTGCCCGCAGACCTCGCCCCCGGCGACCTCGTCGCCGTGCCGGCGACCGGCGCGTACTGCCGCTCCATGGCCAGCAACTACAACCACGCGCTGCGTCCGCCGGTCGTCGCCGTGCGTGACGGAGCGGCCCGGGTGATCGTCCGCCGCGAGACGGAGGAAGATCTCCTGCGTCTCGACCTCGGATGATGAAATAGGTGTCTCACTCAATGGACCGAGGATGGAAACTGCTGTCCATTGAGTGAGACTGGTTCACAACCGGCGTGCAACCCGCGCGCGGGTCGGCGATGGAAGACCGAAAGGCGTAGGTCGAATGATGCGTACGCGTCCGCTGAAGGTGGCGCTGCTGGGCTGTGGAGTGGTCGGCTCAGAGGTGGCGCGCATCATGACGACGCACGCCGACGACCTCGCGCAGAGGATCGGCGCGCCCGTCGAGCTCGCGGGTGTGGCCGTACGCCGCCCCTCCAAGGTGCGCGAGGGCATCGACCCCGCACTGGTCACCGCCGACGCCACCGCCCTGCTCAAACGCGGTGACATCGACGTCGTGGTCGAGGTCATCGGCGGGATCGAGCCGGCCCGCACCCTGATCACCACCGCCTTCGAGAACGGCGCGTCCGTCGTCTCGGCCAACAAGGCGCTGCTGGCCCAGGACGGCGCCGCGCTGCACGCCGCCGCCGAGAAGCACGGGCTCGACCTCTACTACGAGGCCGCCGTCGCCGGCGCCATCCCGCTGGTCCGCCCGATGCGCGAGTCCCTCGCGGGCGACAAGATCAACCGCGTGATGGGCATCGTCAACGGCACGACGAACTTCATCCTCGACAAGATGGACTCCACCGGCGCCGGGTACCAGGAGGCGCTCGACGAGGCCACCGCCCTCGGCTACGCCGAGGCAGACCCCACCGCCGACGTCGAGGGCTACGACGCCGCCGCCAAGGCCGCGATCCTCGCCGGGATCGCCTTCCACACCCGGGTCCGCCTCGACGACGTCTACCGCGAGGGCATGACGGAGGTCAGCGCCGCCGACTTCGCGTCCGCCAAGCGGATGGGCTGCACCATCAAGCTCCTGGCGATCCTGGAGCGCGCCGCCGACGGCCGGTCCGTCACCGCGCGCGTGCACCCGGCGATGATCCCGCTCACGCACCCGCTCGCCTCCGTCCGTGAGGCGTACAACGCGGTATTCGTCGAGGCAGAGGCCGCCGGGCGGCTGATGTTCTACGGGCCCGGCGCGGGCGGTTCCCCGACCGCGTCCGCGGTCCTCGGGGACCTGGTCGCCGTCTGCCGCAACAAGCTCGCCGAGGCAACGGGGCCGGGCGAGTCGGCGTACAGCCAGCTGCCGGTCAGCGCCATGGGCGAGGTCGTGACCCGCTACCACATCAGCCTCGACGTGGCGGACAAGCCGGGCGTCCTCGCCCAGGTGGCGACCACGTTCGCCGAGCACGGCGTATCGATCGATACGGTACGACAGCAAGGACGTCCGGACGGGGTCGGCAACGGGGCCTCCCTCGTGGTCGTCACTCACCGTGCGCCCGACGCGGCCCTCTCCGGGACCGTCGAGGCGCTGCGGAAGCTGGACACCGTCCGCGGTGTCGCCAGCACCATGCGCGTTGAAGGGGAGTAAGGGCCCATGAGCAGCAATCGCACCCACCAGTGGCGCGGCATCATCGAGGAGTACCGGGACCGCCTGCCGGTGACCGACACGACTCCCGTGGTCACGCTCCGCGAGGGTGGTACTCCCCTCGTCCCCGCACAGGTGCTCTCCGAGCGCACCGGCTGCGAGGTGCACCTGAAGGTCGAGGGGGCGAACCCCACCGGGTCCTTCAAGGACCGCGGCATGACCATGGCGATCACCCGGGCCAAGGAGGAGGGCGCCAAGGCGGTCATCTGCGCCTCCACGGGCAACACCTCGGCCTCCGCCGCCGCGTACGCGGTGCGCGCCGGGATGGTCTGCGCGGTCCTCGTGCCCCGCGGCAAGATCGCGCTGGGCAAGATGGGCCAGGCCCTGGTGCACGGAGCCAAGATCCTCCAGGTGGACGGCAACTTCGACGACTGCCTCGACCTGGCGCGCGCGCTGTCCGACAACTACCCGGTGGCGCTGGTCAATTCGGTCAACCCGGTGCGCATCGAGGGCCAGAAGACGGCCGCGTTCGAGATCGTCGACGCCCTCGGCGACGCTCCCGACATCCACGTGCTGCCCGTCGGCAACGCCGGCAACATCACCGCGTACTGGAAGGGCTTCAAGGAGTACAAGGCCGACGGCCTGGCCACCCGTACGCCCCGCGTGTGGGGTTTCCAGGCTTCCGGGTCCGCGCCCATCGTGCGCGGCGAGGTCGTCAAGGAGCCGCACACCATCGCCACCGCGATCCGCATCGGCAACCCGGCCTCCTGGGACTTCGCGCTCGCCGCGCGCGAGGAGTCGGGCGGCTTCATCGACGAGGTCACGGACCGTCAGATCCTGGCGGCCTACCGGCTGTTGGCCGCCCAGGAGGGTGTCTTCGTCGAGCCTGCCTCGGCCGCATCGGTGGCCGGCCTGCTCAAGGCCGCCGAGCTCGGCCTGGTCGACCCGGGCCAGAGGATCGTGTGCACCGTCACCGGCAACGGCCTGAAGGACCCCGACTGGGCCGTCGCGGGCGCTCCGCAGCCCATCACCATTCCGGTGGACGCCGAGGCCGCGGCCATCCGGCTCGGCCTGGTCTGACGCTCCGCCCGAGGCCGGGTTCCGGGGGCCGCAAGGTCCCCGGAACCCGGCAACTCACCCCGTACGACGACAAAAGTCCCGGCGAGGGCCGCGACACGCATCGTGCGCCTCCTGTGCGCCCTATGTCGCGAGAGAACCTTCCTTCGATACGCTGTACCCACATCCGCCACCGCGCATATGACTTGCGGTGCTGCCCCGGGGGCCTTCGGGTGTCGTACGTTCTCCAGTACATTCGCAGCGAGCCAGCGTAGATCTCGCACAGTCACAAGGAGTGTCATCGGACGATGGCCGGTCCAGCGTTCCGCGCCGCCGCCGTACGGGTGCGCGTCCCCGCCAGCAGTGCCAACCTCGGCCCGGGCTTCGACGCCCTGGGCCTGGCCCTGGGGCTCTACGACGACGTCGTCGTCCGCGTGGCCGATTCCGGCCTGCACATCGACATCGCGGGTGAGGGTGCCGACAACCTCCCGCGGGACGAGCGCCACCTGCTCGTACGCTCCATGCGCACCGCCTTCGACCTGCTGGGCGGACAGCCGCGCGGCCTCGAGGTCGTCTGCGCCAACCGCATCCCGCACGGCCGCGGCCTCGGCTCCTCCTCCGCCGCGATCTGCGCGGGCATCGTCGCCGCCCGCGCCGTGACGATAGGCGGCGAGGCCAGGCTCGACGACGCGGCGCTGCTGGAGCTCGCCACCGAGATCGAGGGCCACCCCGACAACGTCGCCGCCTGTCTGCTCGGCGGGTTCACCCTGGCGTGGATGGACGGGGGCAGTGCCAAGGCGATCCGGATGGAGCCCGCCGATTCCGTCGTTCCGGTGGTGTTCGTCCCCTCCAAGCCGGTGCTGACGGAGACCGCGCGCGGCCTGCTGCCGCGTGCCGTCCCCCACGTGGACGCCGCTGTGAACGCCGGTCGTGCGGCGCTGCTCGTGGAGGCCCTGACCAGGCGTCCCGAGCTGCTGCTGCCGGCCACCGAGGACCGGCTCCACCAGGACTACCGGTCGCCGGCGATGCCCGAGAGCGTGGCACTCGTCGCACGGCTGCGGGCGGACGGCATCCCCGCGGTGATCTCCGGCGCGGGCCCCACGGTCCTGGCGCTGGTCGACAACGGCGCGGCCGACAAGGTCGCGCAGCTCGCGGGCGAGGGGTGGGCCGCGAACCGGCTCGCCCTCGACGCCGCGGGCGCGAGCGTGCTTCCCCTGGGCACCCAGGGGGGCTAGGCCGTGTCGTCGCAGACGCGGCCGGTCGGGAGCGGGCGGTCAGGGCAGGCCGCACGCGCCCGAGGGGCGCTTTCGCCGGTGATCGAGAGGGGGAATATCTGTTGGATCCGGTAGTGTTAGTCTCAAGTGCGCATCCGAAGCCGCAATGGCTCGGTGCTCAGTGTCCCCACTCGGGACCACCTTTTCTCCGGGAGCCTCCCCGACTGCTTTGATCACTTCCAGCAGTTTCGAGCACGCTCCGGAATCGGCGTGACTTTCCCACGCTTCCAGCTCGGGGGCTTCTCGCCGGAACCACCCACGCACTTGCACGTTTCTCTCCGCCGTATCTCTATCGGCGGGCCATCGCCCCGGCTGCGGTCCACGACCCAACAGGTAATGGACTGCCGTCGGACAGCACAACCGGTCGCCGAGCCAGACAGGCCGACGCCCGCTCCAGGGAAGGACCCTTCGTGAGCGACACCACCGATCTGATGGGCGCTGCCGACACCTCGGTCGACGCCAGTGCCCCCGCCGCGGGCGCCGCACCCAAGCGCCGCCGCACGGGCACCGGCCTCGACGGCATGGTCCTCGCCGAGCTGCAGCAGGTCGCGTCCGGCCTCGGCATCAGGGGCACCGCGCGGATGCGCAAGAGCCAGCTGATCGAGGTCATCAAGGAGGCGCAGGCGGGCAGCAGTGCCCCGAAGGCCGCGTCCTCCGCGCCCGCGGGCGCCGCCGACACCGCCGAGGCCAAGCCGAAGCGCCGTGCCACCAGCAAGACCCGTACGGCTGCCGCCGATGACGCCCAGACGGGCGGGGCCGCCGTCGAGGCGCCCGCCGAGAAGCCTGCCGCGCAGGCGCAGATCGAGATCCCGGGCCAGCCGGCCAGCGAGGACGCCCCGGTCGGCGAGCGCCGCCGCCGCCGGGCCACGGCCCCCTCCGGCAGCCCCGAGTCCACCGCCCCCGCCGCCGTGCAGGTCGAGCAGAAGACCGGGGCGGTCAGGGCCGAGGCCCCCGTCGCGGTCGCACCGCAGGCCGACGCCCGGCCGGACACGGCCACCGCCGGCTCCGCGCAGGGCCAGGACGGCGAGGGTCGCGGCCGTCGCGACCGCCGCGACCGCGGTGAGCGCGGTGAGCGCGGCGAGCGCCAGCGCGACCGCCGGGACCGCGGCGCCAAGGCCGATGACCAGGGCCAGGGCGGCCAGGGTCAGGGCGGCGGCCAGGGCCAGGCCGGTCAGGGCCAGGGCGGCCGCCAGGACCGTGCCGAGCGCGGCGACCGCCAGCAGCAGGGCGGCCGCGGCCAGGGACAGGGCCAGAACCAGGGCCAGCAGGGTCGCCAGGACCGCCAGGACAACGGCCCGCAGGACGACTTCGACGAGGACGGCCGGCGCGGTCGGCGCGGCCGCTACCGCGACCGCCGCGGCCGCCGCGGCCGCGACGAGTTCGCTCCGGCCGAGCCGCAGGTCGCCGACGACGACGTGCTGATCCCCGTCGCGGGCATCCTCGACATCCTCGACAACTACGCGTTCATCCGGACCTCGGGCTACCTGCCCGGCCCCAACGACGTGTACGTCTCCCTCGCGCAGGTCCGCAAGGCCGGGCTCCGCAAGGGCGACCACACCACCGGTGCCGTGCGCCAGCCCAAGGACGGCGAGCGCCGCGAGAAGTTCAACGCCCTCGTGCGGCTGGACTCCGTCAACGGCATGGCGCCCGAATCCGGCCGCGGCCGCCCGGAGTTCCAGAAGCTGACCCCGCTGTACCCGCAGGACCGGCTCCGCCTGGAGACCGACCCGGGCGTGCTGACCACCCGCATCATCGACCTCGTGTCGCCGATCGGAAAGGGCCAGCGCGGTCTGATCGTGGCCCCGCCGAAGACCGGCAAGACCATGATCATGCAGGCGATCGCCAACGCGATCACCGTCAACAACCCCGAGTGCCACCTGATGGTCGTCCTGGTCGACGAGCGTCCGGAAGAGGTCACCGACATGCAGCGGTCGGTCAAGGGCGAGGTCATCTCCTCGACCTTCGACCGCCCGGCCGAGGACCACACCACCGTCGCCGAGCTGGCCATCGAGCGCGCCAAGCGCCTCGTCGAGCTGGGTCACGACGTGGTCGTCCTGCTGGACTCCATCACCCGTCTGGGCCGCGCGTACAACCTCGCGGCGCCCGCCTCCGGCCGCATCCTGTCCGGTGGTGTCGACTCGACCGCGCTGTACCCGCCGAAGCGCTTCTTCGGTGCCGCGCGCAACATCGAGGACGGCGGCTCGCTGACCATCCTGGCCACCGCGCTGGTCGACACCGGCTCGCGCATGGACGAGGTGATCTTCGAGGAGTTCAAGGGCACCGGCAACATGGAGCTCAAGCTCGACCGCAAGCTCGCCGACAAGCGCATCTTCCCGGCCGTCGACGTCGACCCGTCGGGCACCCGCAAGGAGGAGATCCTCCTCAACGCGGAGGAGCTCGCCATCGTCTGGAAGCTGCGCCGGGTGCTGCACGCGCTCGACTCGCAGCAGGCGATCGAGCTGCTGCTCGACAAGATGAAGCAGACGAAGTCGAACGCCGAGTTCCTGATGCAGATCGCGAAGACGACCCCGTCGGGCAAGAACGACGACTGACGTCCCACCGGTCCCATGCATCACCGCAGCCGCCCCCGTCGCATCCGTGACGGGGGCGGCTGTGCGTCGTACGGGCCGGGTGCGACCTTCACCACACCGTGCATCCGGCCGAGCCGACGGCCGCCGGACCGCATCTGCGGGCAAACCTGCAGGTGGGGGTGGTACTACACGGGAAGCGCGTCCGAAGGCGCCGCGTACGGCGCGGACCGCGGGGCACCCGGGGCCGTGGAACCCTGGACGCCGTTCGCCCGTCTTGGTCACCGACCGCGGGCGGGAAGCGGACCGCAGGGCCCGGGGACGGACTCAGGACTGAGGAGAGCATGAGCGACGACAGCACGGGCCGCGGCAGGGGTGCCGCAGGCCGGCGCCGGCGCAAGCCCCCCAAGCGGCGCAGAGCCCTCGCCATCGCCGCCTGGAGCGCCGCGGGAGTGGTGCTCCTGGGCGGCGCGGGCCTCGGCTACTTCTACGTCAAGTTCAACGGCAACCTGAAGACCGTGGACATCGACGCGGCGCTGGGCAAGGACCGCCCCCAGGACGTCGACAACGGTTCGATGGACATCCTGGTCCTCGGCTCGGACTCCCGCGGCGGCGCCAACGGCGGGTACGGCCGCGACGACGACGGCTCGGCGCGCTCGGACACCGCGATGATCGTCCACCTGTACGAGGGCCACGAGAAGGCCAGCGTCATATCGATACCCCGCGACACCATGGCCCCCCGCCCCGCCTGCGCCACGCCCGGCGGCAAGACCGACCCCGGCGGCCGGTACCGGCAGTTCAACGAGGCCTACACGGTCGGCGGGGCCGCCTGCGCGGTCAAGACGGTCGAGACGATGTCCGGCATCCGCATGGACCACTACCTCGAGGTCGACTTCACCGGGTTCAAGAAGATCATCGACGATCTCGGCGGCGTCGAGGTGACCACCAGCAAGCCGATCAAGGACGACGCCAGCCACCTCGACCTCGCGGCCGGCACCAACCAGCTCAACGGCGAACAGGCCCTGGGCCTGGTCCGCACCCGCAAGAGCGTCGGTGACGGCAGCGACCTGGGCCGAATACAGCTCCAGCAGGCCTTCATCAAGGCGCTGATCAAGCAGGTCAAGGGCATCGGCCTGTTCGACAACCCGAAGAAGCTGCTCGCCCTCGCCGACTCCGGCACGAAGGCGATCACCACCGACAAGGGGCTCGGCGACGTGAAGTCCCTCATGGGCTTCGCCCAGGGACTGAAGGGCATCGACGCCCAGGACATGCAGATGATCACTCTGCCGGTGACCACGGACCCGCGCGACAGAGATCGCGTCGCACCCCTCGCCAAGGAGTCGAAGCAGGTCTGGGACGCCCTGCTGGCCGACCAGCCGATCCCCGCGGAGGCCACGGCGAACTCGATGGGCGACAAGAGCACGGCCGGCGGGATCGTCCGGTAGACCCCCCGGCCACACGCGTTCCGGCCGTATTCACGGCCGCCCCCGAGCCCGATCCGGAGCGGGGCGGAATAGATGCCGGCCCCTCCCCGTTGTGGAAGGCGTCCTCAGAATTTTGACAGGCGGGCCGGTCCTGGCAGACTGGTCTGTCGGCCCCGGTTCACGCAGCGCGCAATTCGGCCCCTGCGACCCGGAGCCCTCCCGATCTAGGAGACACCTTGAAGAGCGAGATCCACCCCCAGTACGTCGAGACCCAGGTCAGCTGCACCTGTGGCGCCGCGTTCACCACCCGTAGCACCCTCACCGAAGGCTCCATCCGAGCCGAGGTCTGCTCCGAGTGCCACCCGTTCTACACGGGCAAGCAGAAGATCCTCGACACCGGTGGCCGCGTGGCCCGCTTCGAGGCCCGCTTCGGCAAGGGTGCGGCCAAGAAGTAGCGCGACCCAGGCGCCGGTCACCGGCCGCCCCCTGTCCACCCGGGGGCGGTCGGACCGGCGCCTTTGTCGTCGTTCCAGGCACGTCACCCGCAGTCCCTTCGTACTTTCACCCCAGGAGTCCCCCGATGTTCGAGGCGGTCGAGGAACTGATCGGCGAGCACGCCGACCTTGAGAAGAGGCTCGCCGACCCTTCGGTCCACTCGGATCAGGCCAACGCGCGCAAGCTGAACAAGCGCTACGCGGAGCTGACCCCGATCGTCGCGACCTTCCGGGCCTGGAAGCAGTCGGCCGAGGACATCGAGACGGCCAAGGAGTTCGCGGCCGTCGACCCCGACTTCGCGGCCGAGGCCAAGGAACTGACCGCGCAGCGCGAAGAGCTCACCGAGAAGCTCCGCCTGCTGCTGGTCCCGCGCGACCCCAGCGACGACAAGGACGTGCTCCTCGAGGTCAAGGCGGGCGCGGGCGGCGACGAGTCGGCCCTGTTCGCCGGCGACCTGCTGCGCATGTACCTGCGCTACGCCGAGCGCGTCGGCTGGAAGACCGAGATCATCGACGCCACCGAGTCCGAGCTCGGCGGCTACAAGGACGTCCAGGTCTCCGTCCGCACCAAGGGCGGCAACGGCGCCACCGAGCCCGGCCAGGGCGTGTGGGCCCGCCTGAAGTACGAGGGCGGCGTGCACCGCGTCCAGCGCGTTCCGGCCACCGAGTCCCAGGGCCGCATCCACACCTCCGCGGCCGGCGTGCTCGTCACCCCCGAGGCCGAGGAGGTGGAGGTCGAGATCAACATGAACGACCTCCGCATCGACGTGTACCGCTCGTCGGGCCCCGGCGGCCAGTCCGTCAACACCACCGACTCGGCCGTGCGCATCACGCACCTGCCGACCGGCGTGGTCGCCTCCTGCCAGAACGAGAAGAGCCAGCTCCAGAACAAGGAGCAGGCCATGCGCATCCTGCGCTCGCGGCTGCTGGCCGCGGCCCAGGAGGCCGCCGAGCAGGAGGCCTCCGACGTGCGCCGCAGCCAGGTGCGCAGCGTCGACCGCTCCGAGAAGATCCGCACGTACAACTACCCGGAAAACCGGATCTCGGACCACCGGACCGGCTTCAAGGCGTACAACTTGGACCAGGTGCTCGACGGAGACCTCGACGCGGTCATCCAGGCCTGCGTCGACACCGACTCCGCCGCGAAGCTCGCGGCCGCGCACTGACCCCGCCCCCGCACCACCCCCGTACGACAGCAGCCCGGAGGACCAGCGTGAACTTGCTGCTTGCCGAGGTGGCCCAGGCCACCCAGCGGCTGGCCGCCGCCGGCGTGCCCTCACCGCGCTTCGACGCGGAGGAGCTCGCGGCCTTCGTGCACGGCGTCAAGCGGGGGGAACTGCACCACGTCAAGGACACGGACTTCGACGCCCGCTACTGGGAGACCGTCGCCCGTCGCGAGGCGCGCGAGCCGCTCCAGCACATCACCGGCCGCGCCTTCTTCCGGTACCTGGAGCTCCAGGTCGGGCCCGGGGTCTTCGTACCCCGGCCCGAGACCGAGTCGGTCGTGGACTGGGCCATACAGGCCGTCCGGGCGATGGACGTCGTGGAGCCGCTGATCGTGGACCTGTGCACGGGCTCCGGCGCCATCGCGCTGGCCATGGCGCAGGAGGTGCCGCGCTCGCGCGTGCACGCGGTCGAGCTGTCCGAGGACGCGCTGCGGTGGACCCGCAAGAACGCCGAGGGCTCCCGGGTCACCGTCCACCGGGGGGACGCGCTGAGCGCCCTGCCGGAGCTGGACGGCCAGGTCGACCTCGTCATCTCCAACCCCCCGTACATCCCGCTCACCGAGTGGGAGTACGTCGCCCCCGAGGCCAGGGACCACGATCCGGAGATGGCGCTCTTCTCCGGCGAGGACGGCCTGGACACCATCCGGGGCATCGAACGCACCGCGCACCGCCTGCTGCGCCCCGGTGGCATCGTCGTCATCGAGCACGCCGACACCCAGGGCGGCCAGGTGCCGTGGATCTTCGCCGAGGAACGGGGGTGGGCCGACGCGGCCGACCACCCGGACCTGAACAGGCGTCCGCGCTTCGCGACCGCCCGCAAGGCCCTGCCGTGACCCGCGCGGCTTCCCCCAGTGACACCACCACCCCCCTGCTGCACGAGGAGTCCCGCTGATGGCCCGGCGATACGACTGCAACGACGCGACGGACCGCAAGACGGGCCTGCGCGAAGCCGCATCCGCCGTGCGCCGCGGCGAGCTCGTCGTGCTGCCCACCGACACCCTGTACGGGATCGGCGCGGACGCCTTCAGCCCCGAGGCCGTCCACGAGCTGCTCGCCGCCAAGGGCCGCGGCCGCGGCATGCCCACTCCGGTGCTCATCGGCTCCCCGAACACCCTGCACGGTCTGGTCACGGACTTCTCCGAGCAGGCCTGGGAGCTCGTCGACGCCTTCTGGCCGGGCGCGCTCACCCTCGTCGCCAAGCACCAGCCCTCCCTCGCCTGGGACCTCGGCGACACCCACGGCACCGTGGCCGTCCGCATGCCGCTGCACCCGGTGGCGATCGAGCTGCTGACCGAGGTCGGCCCGATGGCCGTCTCCTCGGCGAACCTCACCGGGCACCCGGCGCCCGAGGACTGCGACGCGGCCCGCGAGATGCTCGGGGACTCCGTGTCCGTGTACCTGGACGGCGGCCCGACCCCCGGAATCCAGCCGTCCTCGATCGTCGACGTCACCGGCAAGGTGCCCGTCCTCCTGCGGGAAGGCGCGCTCACCGCCGACCAGCTGCGGGAGGTCGTACCCGACCTCGAGGTCGCCCCGTGAGCCCTCAGGGGCGTGGCATAGCAACGGGACACCTCTCGGCGGCGGCCGGAGGTGACACCTTCCGCATACTCCACGTCAGCACCGGGAACGTGTGCCGCTCGCCCATCACGGAGCGGCTGACACGGCACGCCCTCTCGCACCGCCTCGGCGGTCCCGTCACCGGAGACCTCATCGTCGAGAGCGCCGGCACGTGGGGGCACGAGGGCGCCCCGATGGAGGCGAACGCGGCCGCGGTCCTGGCGGACTTCGGGGCCGACGCCTCCGGTTTCACCGGCCGGGAACTGCTGGACGAGCACGTCATCCGCGCCGACCTGGTGCTGACCGCCACCCGCGACCACCGGGCGCAGGTCATCTCGATGGGCCACTCGGCGGGACTGCGCACCTTCACGCTCAAGGAGTTCACCCGCCTGGTCCGGGCGATAGATCCGGCCACGCTGCCGCCGCTGGACGACGGCATGGTGGAGCGGGCGCGCGCGCTGGTACGGGCGGCCGCGGCGCTGCGCGGGTGGCTGCTGGCCCCGTCGCCCGACGCGGACGAGGTGTACGACCCGTACGGGGCGCCCATCACCTTCTTCCGCTCGATCGGCGACGAGATCAACCAGGCGCTGGACCCGGTCGTGACGGCGCTGACGGGCGTGACGACCTCGCGCTGAGGTGCGGTCGGCGGCCGGAGGCCGGCGCAGCGGTCCGAAGCCGGGGGAGGCCCTCCGGGGCCGAGGCCGTGCGAGGGGCGCGTCGGGGGAGGGGCTCAACCAGGCGCTGGACCCGGTCGTGACGGCGCTGACGGGCGTGACGACCTCGCGCTGAGCCGTGCGAGAGCGCCTCGGGGTCGCCCACGGGTGTGACGGTTCGCGCCGGGCCGCCGCTCGAGCGGCGGGAAGCGGGTGGCGGGAATATCGTGGCCCTACCCGGTACACCCACCGCGCGGGAGCGTGCCATGAGCGTCATCACCGACCGGCCTGCGGACCTCCTGCGTCGGCAGGACCCGCAGCTGGCCGACATCCTCGACGGGGAGCGGCAGCGGCAGGCCACCACGCTGCAGCTGAGCGCCGCGGAGAACTTCACCTCGCCGGCGGTGCTGGCCGCCCTCGCGTCGCCGCTGGCCAACAAGTACGCCGAGGGGTATCCGGGCGCCCGGCACCACGGCGGCTGCGAGTACGCCGACCTGGCCGAGCAGGCCGCGGTGGAGCGGGCCAAGGCGCTGTTCGGCGCCGAGCACGCCAACGTACAGGCGCACTCCGGCTCCTCGGCCGTACTGGCCGCCTACGCCGCGCTGCTGCGACCCGGGGACACGGTTCTGGCCATGGGGCTCACGTACGGGGGCCACCTCACCCACGGGTCGCCCGCGAACTTCTCCGGCCGCTGGTTCGACTTCGTCGGGTACGGGGTGGATGCCGAGACCGGCCTCGTGGACTACGAGCAGGTCCAGCAGCTGGCCCGTGCGCACCGGCCGAAGGCCGTCGTCTGCGGGTCGATCTGCTCCCCGCGCCACCCCGAGTACTCGGCCTTCCGGGAGATCGCCGACGAGGTCGGGGCCTTCCTCATCGCGGACGCGGCCCACCCCATCGGGCTGGTGGCCGGCGGGGCCGCGCCGAGCCCCGTCCCGTACGCCGACATCGTCTGCGCGACCACGCACAAGGTCCTGCGCGGACCCCGGGGCGGCATGATCCTGTGCGGGGCCGAGTTCGCCGAGCGCATCGACCGGGCGGTGTTCCCCTTCACCCAGGGCGGCGCCCAGATGCACACCATCGCCGCCAAGGCCGTGGCGTTCGGGGAGGCGGCGCAGCCCGCCTTCACCACGTACGCCCACCGGGTCGTCGCCAACGCCCGCACGCTGGCCCGGGGGCTGGAGGAGCACGGCCTCGCGGTCACCACCGGGGGGACCGACACCCACCTGCTCACCGCGGACCCGGCTGCGCTGGGCCTCGACGGCCCGACCGCCCGCGGCCGGCTCGCGGCCGCCGGGATCGTGCTCGACACCTGCGCCCTCCCGTACACCGACCAGCGCGGGGTACGGCTCGGCACGGCCGCCGTGACCACCCAGGGGATGGGGGAGGCGGAGATGGTCAAGATCGCCGGGCTCTTCGCCGCCGCGCTGCGGGGCGAGGCCGCCGGGACCCGTGCCGAGGTCAACGAACTGGCGGCGGAATTTCCCCCGTACAGGGACTAATCAGGGCAAGGGGGGTGTAGCGCAACCGGGATACCGGCCCCTCGCGTCCAAGGGAGAGGGAACATCGCAGCTAATGTGTGGGGCTGAGATGGCCGGCGACACATCTGGGGCAGCCCGTGCGTGAATATCTGCTGACGCTATGCGTCACGGTCGCGGTGACCTACCTGCTGACCGGGCCCGTGCGGAAGTTCGCGATCGCGGCCGGGGCCATGCCGGAGATCCGCGCCCGCGACGTGCACCGCGAGCCCACACCGCGGCTGGGCGGCATCGCCATGTTCGGCGGACTGTGCGCGGGACTCCTGGTCGCGGACCACCTGCGGAACCTCAACGGCGTCTTCGAGCTGTCGAACGAACCGCGGGCGCTGCTCTCCGGGGCGGCGCTGATCTGGCTGGTCGGCGTGCTGGACGACAAGTTCGAGATCGACGCCCTGATCAAGCTCGGCGCCCAGATGATCTCCGCCGGCGTGATGGTGATGCAGGGCCTGACCATCCTGTGGATCCCGGTCCCGGGCATCGGGACGGTCGCGCTCACCCAGTGGCAGGGCAACCTGCTCACCGTCGCCCTCGTGGTGATCACCATCAACGCGGTGAACTTCGTGGACGGCCTGGACGGCCTCGCCGCCGGCACGGTCTGCATCGCCGCCTGCGCCTTCTTCCTCTACGCCTACCGGATCTGGTTCGGCTACGGGATCGAGGCGGCGGCCCCCGCGACCCTCTTCGCCGCGATCCTGATGGGCATGTGCCTCGGCTTCCTGCCGCACAACATGCATCCCGCCCGGATCTTCATGGGCGACTCCGGGTCGATGCTCATCGGCCTGGTCCTGGCCGGATCGGCGATCTCGATCACCGGACAGGTCGACCCCGACGCGATGGCCCTCTTCGCGGGTGGTGAGCGCAATGCCACGCACGCGATGCTCCCGGTCTTCATCCCGCTGCTGCTGCCGCTCACGATCATCGCGATCCCGATGGCGGACCTGGTGCTGGCCATCGTGCGGCGCACGTGGAAGGGGCAGTCCCCCTTCGCGGCCGACCGCGGGCACCTGCACCACCGGCTGCTGGAGCTCGGGCACTCGCACAGCCGCGCGGTCCTGATCATGTACTTCTGGTCGGGGCTGATCGCCTTCGGCGCGGTGGCGTACTCGGTGCACTCCGCCTCGATGTGGATCGTGCTGGCGATCGCGGCGCTGAGCGCGGTGGGCCTGATCCTGCTGCTCCTGCCCCGCTTCACCCCGCGTGCGCCGCGCTGGGCGGAGGGTCTGGTGCCGCCCCGCTACCGGCACGCGGAGCGCGCCGCGGAGGCGGCTGCGCTCGACGCCTCGGGCCGGGAGCCGGAGCCGGCCAGGCCGATCGCGGCGGGTGTCTCCGGCGTCAACGGGGCGACCGCCGTAGGCCCCCGTTCGCGCCTGCCCGACCGGCGCAAGGCCGAGTCCGCCCGGTGACGTGCGAGGCGCATGTCGGACATGAAGTCCCTTTACCAGACAACCTGCCGCTCTGGCCTGCACACACGCGCAGGGTCACTCTCATGTGTGACAGTGAGCACACCCTGCGGGTAAAGCTCTCATCAAATACTTTGTGATACCGTTCACTAAACCCGGCGACAGAGCCGAAGGACCGTAGTGCGACGGTCCATTGGCCCCAGGTCCTCACCCGGACCGGGCTTACGCTCGTCCCGTACGAGTCCCTTGCCCCCACCACCACGCGGAGCAAACCGCCATGCGGTCAGATGACGTCCGACTCCTCCTGCAAGCTGCCGTACCCACGGCTGTCGCCGGTGCTGTTGCCGCCGGTATCAGCGCGTTGGTCGCCGGCGGCAAGGGTGCTGTCGGAGCCGTCGTCGCGACGCTGGTCGTGATCCTGTTCATGGGCATCGGATTCATCGTTCTGCAGCGCACTGCGAAATCGTTGCCGCATCTCTTCCAGGCCATGGGGCTCATGCTCTACACGGCCCAGATCCTGCTGCTCTTCGTTTTTGTCGCAACGTTCAAGAACACGACGCTGTTCAATCCCAAGGCCTTCGCCCTCACGCTCGTCGCCACCACCCTGGTGTGGATCGGCGCACAGGCGCGTGCTCATATGAAGGCCAAGATCCTCTACGTCGAACCGGACTCGATGAAGGGCGAAAAGCCCGACAATCCGGGACCGAAGACGTGAGGGGTAGGGGCGGCATAAGTGCGTGGTCGGGATCCTGCTATCGTCCAGTGCCATCTGCGGCACTGCGGGCGCGGGCATCTGAGCTGACGCCTGTTCCATCGCGAGGCTCAAAGCCTGACCGTCGCCCCCACATCCGAAACACCAGTCCAGTGCCGAACAGCGGCTGTGCGCCGCGCCGACACAACGAGGTTGCCGTACCTATGCGCCACGCTGAAGGAGCCCGCGGTGAGTGCTGACCCGACGACGGTGCTCGCCTTCGAGACCGACTGCCACATCTTCGACGGTTGTGGCTTCCCGGCTCCCGGCCTGCACTCGTTCCTGTTCGAGCCGATCTTCGGCGACGCGGACAGCAACATCTACTTCAACAAGACGATGCTGCTGGCCCTGCTCGGCACGGTCGTCATCGTCGGCTTCTTCTGGCTGGCCTTCCGCAAGCCGAAGGTCGTCCCGGGCAAGCTCCAGATGGTCGCCGAGGCCGGCTACGACTTCGTGCGCCGCGGCATCGTCTACGAGACGCTGGGCAAGAAGGAGGGCGAGAAGTACGTCCCCCTGATGGTCTCGCTGTTCTTCTTCGTCTGGATCCTGAACCTCTGGTCCATCATTCCGCTGGCCCAGTTCCCGGTGACCTCGATCATCGCGTACCCCGCGGGCCTCGCGGCCATCGTGTACGTGATCTGGATGAGCGTGACGTTCAAGCGCCACGGCTTCGTCGGCGGCTTCAAGAACCTCACGGGCTACGACAAGTCGCTCGGCCCGGTCCTGCCGATGGTCATGGTCATCGAGTTCTTCTCGAACGTCCTGGTCCGCCCCTTCACCCACGCGGTCCGACTGTTCGCGAACATGTTCGCCGGTCACACCCTGCTGCTGCTCTTCACGATCGCCAGCTGGTACCTGCTGAACGGCATCGGGATCGCCTACGCCGGCGTCTCGTTCGTCATGGTCCTGGTGATGACCGCGTTCGAGCTCTTCATCCAGGCCGTCCAGGCGTACGTCTTCGTACTCCTGGCCTGCAGCTTCATTCAGGGCGCGCTCGCAGAGCACCACTGATCCTCGCTCCCTGAGTCCCTTATTCGTCCGGTGGCCAACCCCCACCGGTCCGTGAAAGAGAAGGAAGAACTGGCATGTCCCAGACCCTTGCTGCCGTCAGCGGCTCCCTCGGCTCCATCGGTTACGGCCTCGCTGCCATCGGCCCCGGCGTCGGCGTCGGCATCATCTTCGGTAACGGCACCCAGGCTCTTGCTCGTCAGCCCGAGGCGGCCGGTCTGATCCGCGCCAACCAGATCCTCGGCTTCGCCTTCTGTGAGGCGCTCGCCCTCATCGGTCTGGTCATGCCGTTCGTCTACGGCGTGTGATCTTCGGATTCACGACCACCCACTAGACGAAAGGCACTGATGTGAACCTCATGGTTCTCGCGGCCGAGGAAATTCAGAGTCCTCTGATCCCGCCGCTCCCCGAGCTCGTCATCGGTCTGATCGCCTTCGTCATCGTCCTCGGTTTCCTCGCGAAGAAGCTCCTCCCGAACATCAACAAGGTTCTGGACGAGCGCCGCGAGGCCATCGAGGGCGGTATCGAGAAGGCTGAGGCCGCTCAGACCGAGGCCCAGAGCGTGCTGGAGCAGTACAAGGCCCAGCTCGCCGAAGCCCGGCACGAGGCCGCGCGCCTGCGCCAGGACGCGCTGGAGCAGGGCACTGCGCTCAAGGAAGAACTGCGCGCAGAGGGCCAGCGGCAGCGTGAGGAGATCATCGCTGCCGGCCACACCCAGATCGAGGCCGACCGCAAGGCCGCCTCTCAGGCGCTGCGCCAGGACGTGGGCAAGCTCGCCACCGACCTGGCCGGAAAGCTCGTCGGCGAGTCCCTCGAGGACCACGCCCGGCAGAGCCGCACGATCGACCGCTTCCTCAGCGAGCTCGAGGAGAAGGCCGAGGCCGCCCGATGAACGGAGCGAGCCGCGAGGCGCTGGCCTCCGCACGCGAGCGTCTCGACGCGCTGACGGACAACACGTCCGTCGACGCGGCGAAGCTCGCCGGTGAGCTGGCCGCCGTCACCGCGCTGCTCGACCGTGAGGTCTCGCTGCGTCGGGTCATCACGGACCCGGCGCAGTCCGGCGAGGCCAAGGCCGAGCTGGCCGGCCGCCTGCTGGGCGGACAGGTCGGCGGGGAAACCCTCGACCTGGTGACCGGCATGGTCCGGTCGCGCTGGTCGCAGTCCCGCGACCTGGTGGACGCGCTCGAGGCACTGGCGGCCACCGCCGACCTCACCGCGGCCCAGCAGGGCGGCGCACTCGACGACGTCGAGGACGAGGTCTTCCGCTTCGGCCGGATCGTCGCCTCGAGCACCGAGCTGCGCGCGGCGCTGACCGACCGTGCGGCCACCACCGCCGCCAAGAGCACGCTGCTGCGCAGCCTGCTCGGCGGCAAGGCGAACCCGGTCACCGAGCGCCTGGTGATCCGGCTCGTCACACAGCCGCGTGGACGTAGCCTGGAAGCGGGACTCGACTCCCTTTCCACGCTCGCCGCCGAGCGCCGCAACCGCATGGTCGCCACCGTGACCACCGCGGTTCCGCTCAGCGACGTGCAGAAGCAGCGTCTCGGCGCGGTACTGGCCAAGCTGTACGGCCGCCAGATGCACCTGAACCTCGAAGTGGACCCCACGGTCCTCGGCGGGATCGTGGTGCGGGTCGGCGACGAGGTCATCGACGGCACCATCGCGGACCGCCTCTCCGAGGCGACCCGCCGCATGGCCGGCTGACCAACACCAAAAGAACAAAGCATTCCTAGCGGCCCGGTTGGGCCGTGCAGAACTTGCAGAAGATTCCTGGGGGTCGCCCCCAGACCCCACAAGAAGCTTCAGGCCCAACAAGGAGAGCAGGGAACCCAGATGGCGGAGCTCACGATCCGGCCGGAGGAGATCCGGGACGCACTGGAGAACTTCGTCCAGTCGTACCAGCCGGACGCGGCCTCGCGCGAGGAGGTCGGAACGGTCAGCGTTGCCGGCGACGGCATCGCAAAGGTGGAGGGCCTGCCCTCCGCCATGGCGAACGAGCTGCTGAAGTTCGAGGACGGCACCCTCGGTCTCGCCCTCAACCTCGACGAGCGCGAAATCGGTGCGGTCGTCCTCGGCGAGTTCAGCGGCATCGAGGAGGGCCAGCCGGTGCAGCGCACCGGTGAGGTGCTCTCGGTAGGCGTCGGCGAGGGTTACCTCGGCCGTGTCGTCGACCCGCTCGGCAACCCGATCGACGGTCTCGGCGAGATCGCGACCGAAGGCCGCCGCGCCCTCGAGCTGCAGGCCCCGGGCGTCATGGTCCGCAAGTCGGTCCACGAGCCCATGCAGACCGGCTACAAGGCCATCGACGCCATGGTGCCGGTCGGCCGCGGCCAGCGTCAGCTGATCATCGGCGACCGTCAGACCGGCAAGACCGCTCTGGCCGTCGACACGATCATCAACCAGCGCGACAACTGGCGCTCGGGCGACGTGAACAAGCAGGTTCGCTGCATCTACGTCGCCATCGGCCAGAAGGGCTCGACCATCGCGTCCGTTCGCGGCGCCCTGGAAGACGCAGGCGCGCTCGAGTACACGACGATCGTCGCCGCCCCGGCGTCCGACCCGGCCGGCTTCAAGTACCTGGCGCCGTACACCGGGTCCGCCATCGGCCAGCACTGGATGTACGCCGGCAAGCACGTCCTGATCATCTTCGACGACCTGTCGAAGCAGGCCGACGCCTACCGCGCCGTGTCGCTGCTGCTGCGCCGCCCGCCGGGCCGCGAGGCCTACCCGGGCGACGTCTTCTACCTGCACTCCCGTCTGCTGGAGCGCTGCGCGAAGCTCTCCGACGACATGGGTGCCGGCTCGATGACCGGTCTGCCGATCGTCGAGACCAAGGCGAACGACGTGTCGGCGTTCATCCCGACCAACGTCATCTCCATCACCGACGGCCAGTGCTTCCTGGAGTCCGACCTGTTCAACGCGGGCCAGCGCCCGGCGCTGAACGTCGGCATCTCGGTCTCCCGCGTCGGTGGCTCCGCCCAGCACAAGGCCATGAAGCAGGTTTCCGGCCGTCTGCGCCTGGACCTCGCCCAGTACCGTGAGCTGGAGGCGTTCGCCGCCTTCGGTTCCGACCTGGACGCCGCGTCGAAGGCCTCGCTGGAGCGCGGCAAGCGTCTGGTCGAGCTGCTCAAGCAGGGCCAGTACCAGCCGATGCCCGTCGAGGAGCAGGTCGTCTCCGTCTGGGCCGGCACCACCGGCAAGATGGACGACGTCCCGGTCAACGACATCCGTCGCTTCGAGTCGGAGCTGCTGGAGCACCTGCGCCGCGAGCGCAAGGACCTCCTCACCTCCATCGCGGACGGCGGCAAGATGTCGGACGACACCCTGACGTCGATCGCCGACGCCATCGCCGCGTTCAAGCAGCAGTTCGAGACCTCGGACGGCAAGCTTCTGGGCGAGGACGCCCCGGCCGTCAACGTCTCCAAGTGACGACGGAAGGGACCTGACTCATGGGAGCGCAGCTCCGGGTCTACAAGCGTCGCATCCGTGCCGTCACGGCGACCAAGAAGATCACCAAGGCGATGGAGATGATCGCCGCCTCGCGCATCGTCAAGGCGCAGCGCAAGGTGGCGGCGTCGATGCCGTACGCGACCGAGCTCACCCGTGCGGTGACCGCGGTGGCGACCGGATCGAACACCAAGCACGCCCTGACCACCGAGGTCGAGGCGCCGGTGCGCGCCGCGGTCCTGCTCATCACGAGCGACCGCGGTCTGGCCGGCGGCTACTCCTCGAATGCCATCAAGCAGGCGGAGCGGCTCACCGAGCGGCTCCGCGGCGAGGGCAAGGAGGTCGACACGTACATCGTCGGCCGCAAGGGTCTGGCCTACTTCGGCTTCCGCGAGCGCAAGGTCGCGGAGTCGTGGACCGGCTTCACCGACAGCCCGGCCTACGCCGACGCCAAGCGCGTCGCGCAGCCGCTGATCGAGGCCATCCAGACGGAGACGGCCGAGGGCGGCGTCGACGAGCTGCACATCGTCTACACGGAATTCGTGTCGATGATGACGCAGAACGCGGTCGACGGCCGGATGCTGCCGCTCAGCCTCGACCAGGCTGTGGAGGAGAGCGGTACGAAGGGCGAGATCCTTCCGCTGTTCGACTTCGAGCCGTCGGCGGAGGACGTCCTCGACGCCCTTCTGCCGCGCTACGTCGAGAGCCGCATCTACAACGCACTGCTGCAGTCGGCCGCTTCCGAGCACGCCGCCCGCCGCCGCGCGATGAAGTCGGCGACCGACAACGCCGGGGACCTCATCAAGAGCCTCTCCCGGCTTGCCAACGCGGCCCGCCAGGCCGAAATCACCCAGGAAATCAGCGAGATCGTCGGTGGCGCCAGCGCCATGGCTGACGCGACCGCGGGGAGTGACAAGTAATGACGACCACTGTTGAGACGGCCGCCGCCACGGGCCGCGTCGCCCGGGTCATCGGCCCGGTCGTCGACGTGGAGTTCCCCGTCGACGCCATGCCCGAGATCTACAACGCGCTCAAGGTCCAGGTCGCCGACCCGGCCCAGGACGGCGTGCTGAAGACGCTGACCCTCGAAGTCGCCCAGCACCTGGGTGACGGCGTGGTCCGTACCATCTCCATGCAGCCCACCGACGGTCTGGTCCGCCAGGCCCCGGTGACCGACACGGGCGAGGGCATCACCGTCCCCGTCGGTGACTTCACCAAGGGCAAGGTGTTCAACACCCTCGGTGAGGTGCTGAACTACCCGGAGGAGAACGCCAACGTCACCGAGCGCTGGCCCATCCACCGCAAGGCGCCCCGCTTCGACGAGCTCGAGTCGAAGACCGAGATGTTCGAGACCGGCGTCAAGGTCATCGACCTCCTCACCCCGTACGTCAAGGGTGGAAAGATCGGTCTGTTCGGTGGTGCCGGTGTCGGCAAGACCGTTCTGATCCAGGAAATGATCTACCGCGTCGCCAACAACCACGACGGTGTGTCGGTCTTCGCGGGCGTCGGTGAGCGTACCCGTGAGGGCAACGACCTCATCGAGGAGATGGCCGACTCCGGCGTCATCGACAAGACGGCGCTCGTCTTCGGCCAGATGGACGAGCCCCCGGGCACCCGTCTGCGCGTCGCGCTCGCCGGTCTGACCATGGCGGAGTACTTCCGCGATGTGCAGAAGCAGGACGTGCTGTTCTTCATCGACAACATCTTCCGGTACACCCAGGCGGGTTCCGAGGTGTCGACCCTGCTCGGCCGCATGCCCTCCGCGGTGGGTTACCAGCCGAACCTGGCCGACGAGATGGGTCTCCTCCAGGAGCGCATCACCTCGACCCGTGGTCACTCGATCACCTCGATGCAGGCGATCTACGTCCCCGCGGACGACCTGACCGACCCGGCGCCGGCGACCACCTTCGCCCACCTCGACGCGACGACGGTTCTCTCCCGTCCGATCTCCGAGAAGGGCATCTACCCGGCCGTGGACCCGCTGGACTCGACGTCCCGCATCCTCGACCCGCGGTACATCGCGGCGGACCACTACGCCACGGCGATGCGCGTCAAGGGGATCCTCCAGAAGTACAAGGACCTCCAGGACATCATCGCGATCCTCGGTATCGACGAGCTGGGCGAGGAGGACAAGCTCGTCGTCCACCGTGCCCGTCGCGTCGAGCGCTTCCTGTCGCAGAACACGCACGTCGCCAAGCAGTTCACCGGCGTCGACGGTTCGGACGTTCCGCTGGAGGAGTCGATCACCGCGTTCAACGCGATCTGCGACGGTGACTACGACCACTTCCCCGAGCAGGCGTTCTTCCTGTGCGGTGGCATCGAGGACCTGAAGGCGAACGCCAAGGAGCTGGGCGTCTCCTGATCCGGCGCGCTCCGCGAGGAGCGCATCCGGACCGACGGATCCACGGAGAGGGGCGGGTGTGTCCCGTCCCTCTCCCCACGCCCATTAGAATTTGACCCAACACCCGGCCGAACCGCCGGGTGGTGACCCGAGGAGCCACCTTGGCTGCTGAGCTGCACGTCGAGCTGGTCGCGGCGGACCGCAATGTCTGGTCCGGCGAGGCCACCCTTGTTGTCGCCCGCACCACGTCCGGCGACATCGGCGTCATGCCCGGTCACCAGCCGCTTCTCGGTGTGCTGGAATCGGGCCCTGTGACCATCCGCACCAGCGAGGGCAACACTGTCGTCGCCGCGGTGCACGGCGGTTTCATCTCGTTCGCGGACAACAAGCTGTCCCTGCTGGCCGAGATCGCCGAGCTCGCTGACGAGATTGACGTCCAGCGTGCGGAGCGGGCGCTGGAGCGCGCGAAGTCGGAGGCCGATGCGGCCGCCGAGCGTCGCGCGGATGTCCGTCTGCGCGCCGTCACGGGCTGACCGCCCGTCGTAGTTCGAAAGGCTGTGCCCCGGAGGGCGACCTCCGGAGCACGGCGGACCTCAGCCGCGGTCCGTTCTGGGACTTTCCAGACCGGGTCGCGGCTGAGGCGATGCAGGTCGTTTTTCGCAAGCGGTACTCGATGAGCGAGGAGGTCGGTGAAGATGCTCCTCGCTCTGCTTGTGAGCGGCCTGGTCGTAGCCCTGGTGGTGATCGGGCTGTTTGTCTTCGGCCTGCGCCGCAGACTCATCCAGCGGTCCGGCGGAACCTTCGACTGCAGCATGCGCTGGGGCGTCTCCGAGGAGCCCGACGTCTCGGGCAAGGGCTGGGTGTACGGGGTCGCGCGCTACAGCGGTGACCGGATCGACTGGTTCCGGGTCTTCAGCTACTCGCCCCGTCCGCGCCGGATGCTGGAGCGGTCCGCGATCGAGGTCATCGCCCGCCGCGCGCCCGAGGGCGAGGAGGAGCTGGCGCTGCTGTCCGACGCCGTCGTGCTCGGCGCCGTGCACAAGGGGACGCGCCTGGAGCTGGCGATGAGCGACGACGCCCTGACCGGTTTCCTCGCCTGGCTGGAGGCCGCGCCGCCCGGGCAGCGCGTGAACGTGGCCTGAGCGCGGTTCCGTACGCCATGGAGAAGCCGGGGAGACGGGGGCGGACCCGTCTCCCCGGCTTCGTCTGTCACCGGGCGCGTTCAGCGGGGCTTACTGGAGCCCGGTGTGGATCGCGTTCGCGAGTTCACCGTTGGTGGTGTCCCCGCTGAACTCCCAGAAGAAGGCCCCCTTGAGGCCCTGCTGCTTGGCCCAGGTCATCTTCGAGGCGACCGTGGCGGGGGTGTCGTAGCTCCACCAGTTGCTGCCGCACTTGGCGTAGGCCGTGCCGGCGACGGTGCCGGTGGTCGGGCAGCTGGTTTTGAGCACCTTGTAGTCCTCGATGCCCTGCTCGTACGTGCCGGGGGCCGGACCGGTGGCGGTGCCGCCGGGGGCCGCCTGCGTGACGCCGGTCCAGCCGCGCCCGTAGAAGCCGATCCCGAGGTTGAGCTTGGATCCGGCGATGCCCTTGCCCTTGAGCTTGGTGATGGCGGCCTCGGAGTTGAAGCCGTCCTGCGGGATGCCCGGGTAGGCGTTCAGGGGGGAGTGCGGGGCCGTCGGGCCCTGGGCCGCCCAGGCGCCGAAGAAGTCGTAGGTCATGACGTTGTAGAAGTCGACGTACTGGGCCGCGCCGGCGTAGTCGGCCGCGTCCAGCTTGCCGCCGTTGGAGCCGTCGGCGGAGATCGCCGCGGTGACCAGGTTGTTCGAGCCGAACTTGCCCCGGACCGCCTGCATCAGGTTCTTCAGGGAGGCCGCGCCGCTGGTGTCGCAGGTCAGGCCGCAGGCGTTCGGGTACTCCCAGTCGAGGTCGATGCCGTCGAAGACGTCGGCCCAGCGGGGGTCCTCCACCAGGTCGTAGCAGGACTGGGCGAAGGCGGCCGGGTTCGCGGCGGCCTGGCCGAAGCCGCCGGACCAGGTCCAGCCGCCGAAGGACCACAGGATCTTGATGTTCGGGTACTGGGCCTTCAGCTTGCGCAGCTGGTTGAAGTTGCCGCGCAGCGGCTGGTCCCAGGTGTCGGCCTTGCCGTCGACGCTCTGGTCGGCGGTGTACGCCTTGTCGTAGTCCGCGTAGGAGTCGCCGATGGTGCACCTGCCGCCCTGGACGTTGCCGAAGGCGTAGTTGATGTGCGTGATCTTGGCGGCGGAGCCCGAGGTGACCAGGTTCTTCACGTGGTAGTTGCGCTGGTAGACGCCCCAGTTCGTGAAGTATCCGAGCTTGACCTTGGCGCCCGCCCCGGGGTCCGTGCCGCCGCCGGGGGTGGTGACGGAGAGGGCGGGGGAGGAGGGCCCGGTCTGGTCGGCGGTATCGCGGGCGATCACGGTGTAGCTGTACGAGGTGCCCTTGGTCAGGCCGGAGTCCCGGTACGAGGTGCCGGTGACCGTCGCGAGCCTGGTGCCGCCGCGGTAGACGTCGTAGTTCTTGACGCCCTTGTCGTCGGTGGCGGCGGCCCAGTCCAGGGTCAGCGAGGTCTCGGTGACGCCGGAGGCGGTGGGGGCGCCGGGAGCGGAGGGCGGGTTGTCGCCGGGCTGGGTGGCGCCGTCACAGGAGCCGCCGTTGACCTTGCAGCCGGAGGGGGCGCCCGGACCGGCGCCGTTGAAGCCGAAGCTGATGCTGGCGCCGGGGGAGAGGGAGCCGTTCCAGCCGAGGTTCTTGCCCGTCCAATGGGTGCCCGAGCCGGTGACGGTCGCGTCCCAGGCCGAGGTGACCGAGGTGCCGGCCGGGTAGTCCCACTCCACGGTCCAGCTGGTGAGCGCGGTGGTGCCGGTGTTCTTCACCGTCCACTTGCCCTCGAAGCCGGAGCCCCAGTCGGAGACCTTGGTGTAGGTCGCGGTCGCGGAGGTCGCCGCCTGCGCGGGGCCCGCCAGGGCGACGAGCCCGCTGACGGGGACGGCGAGGGCCGCCACGACGGCGGCCAGCCTTCTGAAGAATCGGATGCGTCGTGGGGGTGCTGTGCTCAAGGGTGTTCCTCCGTAGGTCCGCCGGAGCCGTGGGGACTCCGACATGGGGGTGGGACCTGCGCCGCCCGTGAGCACGCTTGTCATGGCACGCTCACCACAGTCGTTGCCGTGAGACTAGAAAGGTCTGGACCAACCGTCAAGAGGTCCAGACCTCCGCTCCGCCGTCACTCCCGATCCCCAACTCCTGCGCCAGTACCGCCGCTTGAACCCGGCTGCGCAGCTCCAGCTTGCCCAGCACCCTGCTGACGTGCGTCTTCACCGTCCCCTCCGCCATCTCCAGCCGGACCGCGACCTCCGCGTTCGACAGCCCCTCGCCCAGGCACCCCAGCACCTGCCGCTCACGGCGGGTCAGCGAGGCCACCGCGGCCGCCGTCCCGGGGGCGACCTCCGGCCGCCGGGCCCGCGGCGCCGCGAACTCGGCGATCAGCCGCCTGGTCACCGCCGGGGAGATCAGGCCCTCCCCGCGGGCGACCGTCCGTACCGCCCCGATCAGCTCCGCGGCCTCCGCGTTCTTCAGCAGGAAGCCCGAGGCCCCCGCCCGCAGAGCGCCGAAGACGTACTCGTCCAGGTCGAAGGTGGTCAGGACCAGCACGTCCGCCAGCCCCTCCGCCACCACCAGGCGCGTCGCCGACACCCCGTCGAGCCGCGGCATCTGCACGTCCATGAGGACGAGGTCCGGCCGCAGTTCCCGGGCCAGGCGCACCGCCTCCTCGCCGTCCGCGGCCTCGCCCACGACCTCGATGTCGCCGGCGCTGCCCAGGATCAGCACCAGCCCGGCCCGGACCGCGCTCTGGTCCTCCGCCACCACCACCCGGATGCTCATGCCTCCACACCCCTCTCCTCCGCGGGCAGCAGCGCCCGCACCCGCCACACCGGGCCGGCCCGGCCCGCCGTGAACCGTCCGCCCAGCAGCTCCGTCCGCTCCCGCATCCCGATCAGCCCCGCCCCGGAGCCGGGGGCGCGCGGACCGTGCCGCTCGCCGTAGGGCGAGTCCACCGCCACGCTCAGCCGGCCGTTCCCCCGGGCCACGCGCACCGACACGGTGCCCGGTGCCGCGTGCTTGAGGGCGTTGGTCAGCGACTCCTGGAGGATTCGGTACGCCGCCAGCTCCACCGGGGCCGGCAGCGGCTCCCCGGGCGCCCGGTCGTCGCGCAGTACGAAGTCCAGCCCGCTGGCCGAGCCGTTGGCGCGGGCCTGCTCCAGCAGGGCGTCCAGGCCGTCGAGCGAGGGAGTGGCGACCGCCTCCTGCCCCGCCCCGGCATCCCGCAGCAGCCCGATCAGGCGGCGCATTTCGGCCAGGCCCTGGACGCTGTTCTCCCGGATCACCCCGAGGGCCTGCCGACTGGTCTCGGCGGTGTCGATGGACAGGGCGGCCGTGGAGTGGATGGCGATGGCGGAGAGGTGGTTGGCCACCATGTCGTGCAGCTCCCGGGCCATCCGGGCGCGCTCGGCGGCGACGGCCTGGCTGCGGTCCATCTCGGCCAGCAGCGCCGTCTGCCCGGCGCGCAACCGGGCCGCCACGGCGGCCTCGCGGTGGTTGCGCAGGGTCGCCCCGGTCAGGGCCGGGCCGAAGCTGACCAGCCCGGTGACGACACCGATCAGCAGGGCCTGCGGGGTGCGCAGCCAGGCCACCGAGGCGATGGTGACGGCGACGGTGATCAGGCCGGTGACGACCGGGAGCCGCCGGGCCAGGGCGGGTGTCCCGTAGACCACGGCCGCGTACATCAGGTCGGTGAAGATCAGGACGGTGGCGAGGCTGCCCACCGTGAACTCGTTGGCGACGAGCCCGGCCGTGCCGACGATCAGCGCCACCCGGGGGGCCGAGCGCCGCAGCAGCTCCAGCGCGCCGAGGACCAGCAGCGGAACCAGCGCCGCCCAGGCGGGCAGGGCCCGCCGGCCGGCGCTCTCGTACACGCCGAGCGACCACATCACCAGTCCCGCGAGCACGCCGGCCGCGGCGAGGAGGACGTCGTGGCGGTGGGGGCGGGGGATCTTCGGCATCACGGTCCCATCCAACACGCCCGCGGGGCCGGCGGCCTCGGCATCCGGGCGGAAGCCGACTACATCGAAGGGTGCAGTCGGCTCTCGTCACCGCAGACGACGCTCCGGGCCCGATCGGGCGGGAGCCTGGGAGGGACCCGGAGAACCGAGCGGAACGGAGAGCCCCGTGATCGTCGCGCTGATCATCGCCTGTGAGGTCGGCTTCTGGGTGCTGCTGGCGGCCGGCCTGGCCCTGCGCTACCTCGCCCGGATGCCCAGGCTGGGCGCGGCGGTCCTGCTGTGCGAGCCGCTGCTCGAACTCGTCCTGCTGGCCGTCACCACCCTCGACCTGAAGAACGGCGCGGAGCCCGACTGGAAGCACGGCCTCGCCGCGCTCTACCTGGGCTATACCGTCGCCTACGGGCACTACACGGTGAAGTGGCTCGACGGCCACGCCGCCCACCGGCTGGCCGGCGGACCCAAGCCGGCCGGCGCCGGCTACGGGAGGGCGCGCGCCGTCCACGAGTGGAAGCTGTGGGTCCGCACGGTGGTCGGCGCCGCCGTCGCGCTCGGCCTGCTCCAGGGGGCCGTCCTGTACGTCGGAGGGGCGGGCGACGTCAGCTCGCTCCGGGCCTGGCAGCTCGGGGCCCTGCGGGCGGTCGGCATCCACGCCCTGGTCGCCGTCGCGTACACGGTCTGGCCGAAAAGGGCCCCGGCCGGAGCCGGGGAGCAGCCCTCGCCGACGCAGGCCCGACGCTGAGTCCCGGCCGGCGCCGGCCGGCGCGCCCCGGCGGACCCTTTTCGGCCACGGTGTCAGCGCTGGCCGCCCGGCACCCACAGCACGTCCCCGATCTCCTTGTTGGCCACCCGCGCCAGGATGAACAGGAGGTCGGAGAGGCGGTTGAGGTAGGTGGCGGTCAGCGGGTTCATCACCTCGCCGTGCACCTCCAGCGCCGCCCACGTCGAGCGCTCGGCCCGGCGGACCACCGTGCAGGCCTGGTGCAGCAGGGCGGCGCCGGGCGCGCCCCCGGGGAGGATGAAGCTGCGCAGCTTCTCCACCTGTTCCAGGAACAGGTCGCAGTCCGCCTCCAGCTTGTCGATGTAGAACTGCTCGACGCGCAGCGGCGGGTACTGCGGGTCTTCCACCACGGGCGTGCACAGGTCGGCGCCGACGTCGAAGAGGTCGTTCTGCACCCGCACCAGGACCTTCACCACCTCCTCGGGCAGCGCGCCCAGCGCGATCGCCGTCCCGAGGGCCGCGTTGGCCTCGTTGGCGTCGGCGTACGCCGAGATCCGCAAGTCGGTCTTTGCCGTGCGGCTCATGTCGCCGAGGGCGGTCGTGCCCTTGTCGCCGGTACGGGTGTAGATGCGCGTGAGGTTCACCATGCGGCCAGGGTAATGAGGCCGCGCACGGGCCCGCACCCGGTGTCCGGACGGCGCCCCGGCGGCCCCCGGCACCGCCCGCGGCCCGGCGGCGGGGTGAACTGGGCGGCTGTGCAGGGATGCTGGGCCGTACCGGTGTGATGTCCGTCAGCTGAGACGTGACGCGTGTTACTTCGAGGTCACACGGCACCGCCCGGACGCTAGTCTCCGCCGGAGAGGGCTACGAGACTGAGCCGTTTTGAGAACGAGGGGTGTGCAGTGGCTGGGAAGCTCGCCGTCATCGGTGCCGGACTGATGGGTTCCGGGATCGCTCAGGTCTCCGCTCAGGCGGGTTGGGACGTCGTGCTGCGCGATGTCACCGACGCCGCACTGACCCGCGGCACGGACGGGATCAAGGCCTCGTACGACAGATTCGTCTCCAAGGGCAAGCTGTCGGCCGAGGACGCCGAGGCCGCACTCGCGCGCATCACCACGACCACCGACCTGGACGCGGCCGCCGACGTGGACATCGTCGTCGAGGCCGTCTTCGAGAAGATCGAGATCAAGCACGAGATCTTCCGCGCGCTCGACAAGATCGTGCGCGAGGACGCCGTCCTCGCCTCCAACACCTCCGCGATCCCGATCACCAAGATCGCGGCCGCCACGGCGCACCCGGAGCGGGTCGTCGGCGCCCACTTCTTCTCGCCCGTCCCGATGATGCAGCTGTGCGAGCTCGTGCGCGGCTACAAGACGAGCGACGAAACCCTCACCACCACGCGCGCGTTCGCCGAGTCCGTCGGCAAGACCTGCATCGTCGTCAACCGCGACGTCGCCGGCTTCGTGACGACCCGTCTGATCTCCGCGCTGGTCGTCGAGGCCGCCAAGCTCTACGAATCGGGCGTCGCCTCGGCCGAGGACATCGACATCGCCTGCAAGCTCGGCTTCGGACACGCCATGGGCCCGCTCGCGACCGCCGACCTCACCGGCGTCGACATCCTGCTCCACGCCACGAGCAACATCTACACCGAGTCGCAGGACGAGAAGTTCGCGCCGCCGGAGCTCATGCGCCGCATGGTGGACGCCGGCGACATCGGCCGCAAGAGCGGCCAGGGCTTCTACACGCACTGACGCGGCGGGCCGCCGAGCGCGGTCGTTCGAACGCCGTTCACCCCATGGAGTGAATTAGGTATCGGTTCGCTCACGGTCGGCAACTTCCCCGCCCGCAAGGCAGTCAGTTGCAGTGAGAGTTGCCGACCACGGACCAGTCGGACCATACGTACGCAGTACCGCCGGGAGTACACATGCACATCAGGGGCGACCACGCCGAACTCGCTGTCGGGGGCCGCCTCGACGTGCGCAGCGCGGCGGACGCCCGTACGGTCCTCCACACCGCCCTCGACGACGGCCACGGCGACCTCGTGCTCGACCTCACCGCGCTCGACTCCTGGGACGCCACCGGCCTCGGCGTGATCATGGGCGCCCACCGCCGGGCGGGCCGCAGCGGACGCCGCCTCGTCCTGCGCGGGGTGCCGCCGCAGATGCAGCGGCTGCTCGTCGCCACCCGCCTCCACCGCATCCTCGCGATCGAGGGCGGCCTGGAAGCGGAGTCCCTGCCCCGGGTGTGATCCGCGGGGCCGCCGTTTCCCGTCCCGCGCAAACGTAACGGTCCGGTGGTGAAGGCACCCCGGCGGTTCCGGCACGACCGGCCACGGTCTAGGGTTCGGGCGGAAACCGGACCAGTGGCGACAGCGGCGTGTGCGACGGCCGGGCGGTACGACGGCGAGGCGCACGGCCCGCGATCGGGGGACTTGGTCATGGACCGTACACAGGGGCAGCCGACCGAGCGGACGGAGCCGTCCGGGGGGACCCCGACGGCCCTCCCGCGCATCGTCACCCTGGCCGCGGGCGACTTCTCCCTCACGGTCAACCCCGTCGACGGCAGCGAGATAGAACCGCACCGCCCCGGCACCGACACCGGCCGCCGCCCCGCCAAGCGC